>DAIOWK010000249.1:0-5606 GCA_036758525.1 Myxococcota bacterium | reverse complement strand
AGATCGTCGACGCCGCGCGCAAGCTGCTCCGCGACTTCGAGCTCGGGAAGGTCGATCCCGAGCGCGTCGACGAAAAGACTTTCGCCGCCTACCTCTACGAACCCGAGCTCCCGGATCCGGATCTGCTGATCCGAACCGGCGGAGAATCCCGGGTGTCGAACTTCCTGCTCTGGCAGATTGCGTACACCGAGATTCATTCCACCGAGGTCATGTGGCCGGACTTCCGGAAGAGCCACTTCGTGGAGGCGCTGCTCGACTACCAGTCACGGGAGCGGCGTTTCGGGCTCACCAGCGCGCAGGTGCGGAGCGACGCCACGGAGGGCCCGTGAGCGCGCCGAAGGAGATCGCGGTCCTCGGGAGCACTGGCAGCGTTGGCGAGCAGACGCTGGCGGTTGCGGCGCAGTTCCCCGAGCGCTTCCGGGTGGTGGCCTTGGCCGCGGGCCGCAACATCGAGAAGCTCGCCGCGCAGGTCAATCGCTTTGCGCCCGCCCTCGTGTCTGTCGCCGATGCGTCCTGTGCCGAAGAGCTGCGCGCGCGCATCCCCGGTGCGCCGACGCGCGTAGTCATGGGAGACGAAGGGCTCCTGGCCGTGGCCACCCATCCCGCGGATCTCGTGGTCGCGGCGCTGGTGGGAGCCGTCGGGCTCGAGCCGACCCTCGCGGCGATCCGCGCAGGCCGGAACATTGCGCTCGCGAACAAGGAAGTGATGGTGATGGCGGGAGCACTCGTGCTGCGCGAGATCCGGGAGCACGGGGTCGAGCTCCTCCCTGTGGACAGCGAGCACAGCGCCATCTTCCAGGCGCTCGCGGGCCAGCGCCGCCAGGACGTGGCCCGGCTTCTGCTCACGGCCTCGGGGGGACCCTTCCGCACCTGGCCGGCGGAGCGCATTGCGCACGCGACGGTGGCCGACGCGCTCAAGCATCCGAACTGGAGCATGGGGCCGAAGATCACCGTCGACTCCGCCACGCTCATGAACAAAGGTCTTGAGGTGATCGAAGCCCGCTGGCTCTTCGATCTCCCGCCCGAACAGATCGAGATTGTCGTGCACCCGCAGTCGATCGTGCATTCGCTCGTGGAGTTCATCGACGGTTCCGTGCTCGCCCAGCTCGGCATCCCTGATATGCGGGTTCCCATCGCTGTGGCCCTCGCGCACCCCGAGCGCCTGCCCCTTAAGCTCGCGCGCCTGGATCTACCGAAGCTAGAGACGCTCGAGTTCGAAGCCCCTGACCCCACGCGCTTCCCGTCCCTCGCGCTGCCGTACGCTGCGCTGCGCGGAGGCGAGACGGCTCCCGCGGTGCTGAATGCGGCGAACGAAATTGCCGTCGCCGCCTTCCTCGAGGGAGCGATCCCCTTCCCCGAGATCGTCGCCACAAACGCGGCCGTGCTGGAGGCTCACCTCACGCAGAACGGTCCCGGAGCGGTGCGTGACCTGGCCGACGTGCGCGCGGCCGATGGCTGGGCCCGCGCCACGGCGCGGGCGCGGCTTGGCCTTGCGCAGGTGGAGTCGGCGTGACGGCGTTCTCCTATCTCTTCGCCTTTGTGGCCATGCTCGGCGTTCTCGTCTTCGTGCACGAGTTCGGCCATTTCCTTGCCGCGAAACTGTGTGGTGTGCGCGTACTGAAGTTTTCGCTGGGTTTCGGTCCGACCATCGGAGTCGGGCGCTGGAAACTCGCCTGGACCCGCAACGGGACCGAGTACGTGATCGCGTTTTTTCCGCTCGGCGGCTTCGTGAAGATGCTGGGGGAGAATCCGGACGAGGAAGAGGGTGACCCCGAGGTGCGCGCGCACCCCTCGGAAACCCTCGGCGCGAAGCCGGCGTGGCAGAAGCTCGCCATCGTCTTCGCGGGTCCCATGATGAATCTCTTGCTCCCCGTCGTGGTTTTCATGGCTACGCTTTTCGTCGGGATCGCCCGGCCCCTGCCCGTGGTGGGTACGGTCGAGCGCGGTTCTCCGGCCGCGCAGGCGGGTCTTCTGCCCGGCGACCGGATCCTCGCCATCGATCACAAGCCCGTCGCGTGGTGGGAGGATGTCGAAGAAGCGCTGCGCGCTCGCCCCGCACAGTCTGTCGAGGTCGCGTTCGAGCGCGATGGCGAACCGCACGAGCTCTCGTTCGAGCTCGCGGCGCGTGGCGGGCTCGATGAGTTCGGTGGCGTCCACCGCGTGGGCTGGTCGGGCCTCGACCACCAGCGCCTGCGTGCAACCGTCGGAATCCCAGGCAAGAGCTCTCCTGCCGCCAAGGCCGGCCTCCGCTCAGGAGACCGGGTCCTCAAGGTGGGCGGCGCCTCCGTCGAGGATTGGGTGGAGTTTGAGCACGCCTACGCCCAAGCCGGCACTCCAAGCGAGGTGGAACTTGCTATTGCACGAGGGGACGACGCGAACCCCGAGCAGCTCAGCGTGCGCGTTCCGTCGCTCGGCTCCCTCGATGCCCTTGGGGTTCTGCCGGCGAGCGTGCTCGTCTCCCGGGTCAGTCCGGATTCGCCCGCGGCCCGCGCCGGCATTGAGCCCGGGGACCTCATTCTCGGCGTGGATGGCGCGCCGGTCGGGAGCTTCGCCTCGTTTGCCGAGATCGTGCGAACGAGTAAGGGCCGGACGCTCGAGATCGAAGTCGCGAGCCACGGCGAGACCCGCGTGCTGCAGATCGCACCGGAGCTGGCGAGTGCGGACACGGGCCTTGGGGTGCCGGAGGAGCGGTATCTGATCGGCGTCACCGCGGAAGCCGCGGCCATGGTCGGAGTGCTCGGCAAGGACATCGAGCGCAACCCGATCGTGTCGTTTCCGCGCGCCGTCTCGCTCACGGCGGACGAGACCCGCACCTTCCTCCAAGGGCTCCGCAAGATCGTGACCGGCGAGGTATCGAGCCGGCAGCTGGCGGGCCCGATCGGCATCGCAGAGATCGCGCACAGTGCGCTCCAGCGAGGCTGGGAGGCCTATCTCTACACGCTCACCCTCATCAGCATCAACCTCGGCGTGCTCAATCTCTTGCCGATTCCCGTGCTGGATGGGGGCCAGGCAGTGATCTTCCTGATCGAGGGCGTAAAGCGCTCCCCGGTTTCGTTGCGCACGCGTGAGGTCGTCCAGCAAATCGGTCTCACGGTGCTCGTCCTGCTCATGGGCTTCGCGTTCTGGAACGATGTATCCCGCCACTGGTCGAAGCTCCTGGAGTGGTTGCGTACCAGCACCGGCCTCTAGCGGTGCAGGCGGGTCCCTGCGGAGCTTCGCCGGGGAGTCGCAGGCGTGCGGTGGTGAAAACACCCTCCCTCGTGCTCGCTCTCGAGACCGCGCTGGGAGCGCCGGGAATCGCGCTGCTGCGCGATGCTGAGCTCGTCGCGCAGCGCACACTCCCTCCGGACCGACCGGTTTCCGAGGAGCTTCTGCCGGGCATCGATGCGCTCCTCGCCCTCTGCGGGAGCACCCTCGACGCGGTGGAAGCGTTTGCGGTTTCGATCGGTCCGGGATCGTTCACGGGGATTCGCGTGGGCGTTGCGACGGTGAAGGGGCTGGCATTCGGAGGAGCGCGGCCGGTTGCGCCGATTTCAAGCCTTGCCGCGTTGGCCTGTGCAGCAGGCACCCCCGGAGATTCAGTGGCGGCGATTGTCGACGCGCGTCGCGACGAGGTGTACGCGGGCGTCTACGAGCTGACCCAAGGTGAGCCACTTCTCAAGCTGGCGGACGGTCTCTACACGCTGGCGGATCTTGCGGCGAGGCTGCCGCCGTCGTGTGTGCTCGCAGGCGACGGTGCCTCGCTTTACGCCGAGGTCTGGCGCGCGGCGCTTGGCTCCGGCGCTCGGATCCTCCCCGAGGCGCTCGCTCAGCCGCGGGCCTTCCAGGTCGGTCGCCTCGGGTATGCGCTCCTCTTGGCAGGCGGCGGGATCGGGGCAGAGGCACTCCACCCACGCTACCTGCGCCGGGCCGAGGCCGAGGCGCGTCGCACGGGAGAGAGGCTCGATCCGGCGCGACCGCTTTGACACCGGGGAGTTGCTCCCTTATTCTGCTTGGATTCCCCAGAGGGCGGGATTCGAAACCCGAACCGACCTCCGATCTGGCCGCAACCCACCCTCCCGATTCGCAACCCGGACGGGAGGGCTGCCGCACGGGGCAACTCCCCTGCGCGCGAGGAGGGACGCGTGAAAGCCAACGGCTCCGATGTACTCATGAGGGCGCTCCGCGAGGAGGGCGTCGATGTGGTGTTTGGCCACCCGGGCGGGGCGGTGCTCCACATCTACGACGGGATCTATCGCCATCAGTTTCGGCACGTGCTGGCCCGCCACGAACAAGGTGCGGTCCATATGGCGGACGGCTTTGCGCGGGCCACCGGGAGACCCGGCATTGCGATCGTCACCTCCGGCCCGGCGCTGACGAACTCGATTACCGGGATTGCGACGGCCTATGCCGACTCCATTCCCATCGTGATTTTCTCCGGCCAGGTCGCGACCAAGTCCATCGGCAGCGATGCGTTTCAAGAGGCCGACAACGTGGGTCTCACCCGGCCCGTGACCAAGCACAACTACCTGGTCAAAGATGTGCGCAATCTCGCGGGCACGATCAAAGAGGCCTTCTACATCGCAACGACGGGCCGCCCCGGCCCGGTCCTGGTCGATATCCCGAAGGACGTCTCGGGTGCGGAGTGTGAGTTCTTCTACCCGAAGGAGATCCATCTCGAGCACTACCAGCCCTGCGTCGAGGGCCACTGGGGGCAAATCAAGAAGGCGCTTGCGCTGATCCTCCAGGCGCGCCGTCCGGTGATCTACTTCGGCGGTGGCGTCATCTCCTCGCACGCGGCGGCGGAGGTGCGCCAGCTCACCGAGAAGCTGCGCGTCCCCACCACCTACACCCTCATGGGGATTGGCGGAATCCCCGGCGACCATCCGCAGTCTCTCGGGATGCTCGGCATGCATGGCACCTATCGCGCCAATCTCGCGGTGGACCAATGCGACGTCCTCGTTGCGATCGGTGCGCGATTCGACGACCGCGTGACGGGGAAGCTCGATGAGTTCAGCCAGCGCTCGCGCAAGATCCACATCGATATCGACCCCACCACCATCCGGAAGAACGTCCACGTCGACATTCCGATTGTGGGTGACGTGCGCAATTGCGTGGGAAAGCTGCTGAAGCTGCTCGGCGACGAACGAGACCTCACGCGTTACCACGAACAGATTGCGCCGTGGTGGAGCCAGATCGAAGCCTGGGACCGCGAGCATCCCATCGCCTATACCCAGCCTGCGAAGGGCCCGTTGCTCCCGCAGTTCGTGATCGACAAGATCTACCAGCTGACGCGCGGTACGGCGTGTGTCACCACTGACGTGGGTCAGCACCAGATGTGGGCAGCGCAGTACTACCACTGTCAGGCGCCGAACAACTGGCTCTCGTCGGGCGGTCTTGGCACGATGGGCTACGGCCTGCCGGCGGCGATCGGCGCCCAGATCGGACGACCGAAGGACCTCGTGATCTGCATCGCGGGGGACGGCTCCATCCTGATGAACATCCAGGAGATGGTCACCGCCGTCGAAGAACGCCTGCCCATCAAGGTCGCGATCATCAACAATCAGTATCTCGGCATGGTGCGGCAGTGGCAGCAGCACTTCTATGACAACCGCGTGTCCGCGAGC
>DAIOWK010000248.1:0-5629 GCA_036758525.1 Myxococcota bacterium | reverse complement strand
CCCCGCGCTTGAGACTCGGGTGAAGGAGCTCGCGAGGGAAGGCGGCTTTCATCACGTCGTGACCTCCCACGAGATTGCGCGCGAACTTGGCCTCCTTGCGCGTGGCCAGACCGCGGTCGCCGACGCCTACCTCACTCCGATCCTGCGGCACTACACTGCTGTGCAAGCGGCGGCGCTGCCTCAGTCGTCCCTGCGCTTCATGCAGTCCTCCGGAGGACTGACCGACGCTGCGCGCTTCCGGGGACCGGCCGCACTTCTCTCCGGCCCCGCCGGTGGCGCGGTGGGCGCAGCGCGCGTCGCCCAAGCCGCGGGTTTTCGCGAGGCGATCGCATTCGACATGGGCGGGACCTCGACGGACGTATCGCTCGTGGTCGATGGCGAGGTCGAACGAGTCTTCGAGACCACGATCGCAGGAATCCACCTGCGCTCGCCCGCGCTGCGGGTACATAGCGTTGCCGCGGGCGGAGGTTCGCTTTGCCGGTTCGATGGTTTTCGGCTGACCGTCGGGCCCGAGAGCGCCGGCGCCGATCCCGGGCCCCTCTGCTACGGCCTGCACCAGAACCCTGGCTCCCAGACGGGCGAAGGGCTCACGCTGACCGACGTGAACGTTTTGCTCGGCCGCCTGCCCGGGGAGCGCTTCCCGCTGGCGCTCTACCCCGAGCCCGCACGCCAGGCACTCGAGGCGGTGGCCTCGACGGTACGCGCAGCGGGCCATGCTCTCTCCACCGATCAGGTCGGGGAGGGGTTCATTGAGATCGCCAATGCGAGCATGGCCGAAGCGATCCGGCAGGTATCGGTGGCACGCGGAGTGGACCCCCGCGATTGCGCGCTGGTGGGCTTTGGCGGCGCCGCAGGTCAGCACGTCTGTGCGGTTGCGCGCGCCCTCGGCATTCGGACGATCCTCCTTCACCCCCTTGCAAGCCTCTTGTCTGCCTTTGGCATAGGCATGGCGCCGCAGACGTGGGATCGACAGCGCGACGCGGGCCGCGTTCTCCTGCCCGCCGCGCCGCTCCCGCTGCCGGCGTCCGTGTTCACGTTGTTTAGCGAGTTGGAGGCGGAGGGCCGGAGCGCTCTTTTGGCGGAGGGTGTGCAGCAAGACGAGGTGCGTATCGTGCGGCGCCTCGACCTCCGCTACGCAGGGACGGAGAGCGCCCTCACGGTCGCCGAGCCCGAAGACAAGGACTGGGCCAGTGCTTTCGAACGAGTTCACCGAGCACGCTTTGGCTACACCCGAAAAGGTCGAGCCATCGAAATCGTTGTCGCGCGGGTTCAGGCCTTGCAGGCGAACGGCACACGGGACTTCGACCTTCGATTCACTACTCCACATGGCGCGCGCACCCCGGCTCAGCCGATTCGGTACGTCGAGGTGTTCTTCGACGGGGCGGGTCGTTGCGAGACACCCTTGTTCGCCCGCGAGGAGCTAGGGGGCGGCGCCCGACTGAAGGGCCCGGCCTTGGTCGTGGACGACACCTCCACGGTCGTGATCGATCCCGGCTTTGAGGCGGAAATCGATCCGCAGGGTGTCCTTCTGCTGCGAGACTGCGAGAGCACCGCCCCACTGCGGACGTCGAGCGATCTCTCACGCGCGGACCCGATTCGACTGGAGGTCTTGGGCAACGCCTTCATGTCGATCGCAGAGCAGATGGGAGCGGTCCTTCGCAACACGGCGGTATCCACGAACATCAAAGAACGACTGGACTACTCGTGTGCGGTTTTCGACCAGGACGGTGGGCTCGTAGCCAATGCGCCTCATATTCCCGTGCACCTGGGCGCCATGGGAGAGACCGTCCGCGCGATCAAACGTGCATTCCCCGCCCTCACACCGGGCGATGTCGCAGCGACGAACGATCCCCATGCCGGGGGCTCGCACCTGCCGGATGTGACCGTCGTGACCCCGGTCTTCGTGGAATCGGACGCTCCGCGTTTCTTCGTGGCGAGCCGCGGCCACCATGCGGACCTCGGAGGCAAGACGCCGGGCTCCATGCCTTCCGATTCGCGAACGCTTGAAGAGGAGGGTGTCGTCTTGTCGCCCTTTCTCTTGGTGCGGGGGGGCCGCTTCGAAGAGGAGCGGCTTCGCGCAGCACTTCTCGGCGCGCGTTATCCGGCTCGCAATCCCGATGACAACGTGGCCGACCTCGAAGCCATGATTGCCGCGAACCGCGCCGGCGACTCGCTGCTTCGAGAGCTCGTGGCACGCCGTGGCCTTGCGAGTGTCGAAGCCACCATGACGCAGCTTCAGGTTGCAGCCGGCCAAAAGGTCGCTCGGGCGATCACGCGGCTCGAACCGGGTGACCACGTCTTCGAGGACCGCCTCGACGATGGAACGCGCATCCGAGTCTCGATCCGTGTGGCGGGCTCGCGAATGCGGATCGACTTTACGGGCACGGACCCCGCGAGCTCGGGAAACCTGAACGCACCTCGCGCCGTGGTGCAGGCCGCTGTTCTCTACGTTCTTCGGTGTCTGGTCGCGGAGCGCATCCCGCTCAACGGAGGTTGCTTGGCGCCCGTCGAGGTCGTGGTGCCGGAGGGTTCGCTACTCGATCCCCCGGCCGGCGCCGCGGTGGTGGGAGGCAACGTGGAGACGTCGCAACGAATTGTCGACGTGCTGCTCGGTGCGCTGGGCCTGGCCGCCGCGAGCCAGGGCACGATGAACAACCTGACCTTCGGCGATGCTCGCTTCGGGTACTACGAAACCATGGGGGGCGGTGCGGGCGCCGGCCCCAGCTTCGCCGGAGCCTCGGCCGTGCACGTGCACATGACCAATACCCGCATCACCGACGCCGAGGTGCTGGAGACACGCTATCCCGTGCGCCTGCTCGCATTCCGAGTGCGTCGCAACTCGGGTGGGGCAGGGCGTTATCGGGGAGGCGACGGACTCGTGCGTGCCTACAAGTTCCTCGCCCCAGTGACGGTTTCGCTACTCATGGAGCGTCGCGTCGTAGCGCCCTTTGGCCTTGCGGGGGGCGAGCCTGCCGCCCGCGGAGAGAACCGTGTAAGGCGGCGCGGGGGTGCCACCGAGGAGGTTCCCGGACGCGCGACATTCGAGCTCGCGGCTCAAGACGAGCTGTGGATCGCGACGCCAGGCGGAGGCGGATTCGGCCGCGCCCGCTAGCAGAGAGCGCAAGCGAGAATGGCCATCCCGCAGGAGATGGAACACGCGGGTAAGGAGCCGCTCTCCGAGTGTGAGGGGCGTATCACTCGATGGCCCGCAGGGAAGCAGCGCGCGAAGCCGTCGCCGGGGAGGGCGGCGCAAAAAGGGCTCCGACGAAGCGCTCGAGCTCGATATTGAACTTGACGAGGAAGTGGTCCGATCCCCGCGTCAGGCCGAAGCCAGGACCGACGCTATATTCAATGCCACCGTTCAGCTCTCCGCACAGTACGGGAAAGATGTAGTGCTGCTGTTCGCTCTGGGTGTCGATATTGGTGATCGGGCCGAGGGCACCATAGAACTCAAGACCAGGCGATAACCAGCGCGCGGTACGGTAGTAGAAGCCGGCGACATACCCGAACTCCCAGCTCTTGTTGCTATCGGGACCGACGAGGACCTTTTCAAACTGTGGGTTGAGCCGGATCGAGAAGCGACCGATGTCCTTCTGAAAGAGCGGGCGTAGCTCGAGCTCGAGATCCTGGTCGTCGTAGCGCGGTGAGTTGTGCGATTCGAGCTCGACGTACCAACCGATATCGACGGGTAGCTCACCCTGCTCGAAGAGACTTCCCCGCAAGCGAAACTTGGAACCCGCGTATTGAAGCGTTCCCGCATTGGGATGTGCGAGGTTCAGGTAGGCCGCCGCTTCGATCTTGTCGGTGAGACCGTAGGTGAGCTCCACCGCTGTGCGGTACATTCCGTCGCTGGGAACGGTCCCCGCAGACGTGCCCTCTCCACCCTCTGTATGCCCGTCGGCTACGATGCTGTTTAGAGATTCGACTTCGAGCATTCCGCGTCCCTCTGTTTGAACGGGATAGACCTCAAACTCCCAAGGGTCGAGCTGTGCCCACGCCGGGCCTGCAATCGCGCAAAACAGGAGGGCGAACAGAAGACTTGTGAACTTCAACAGGTTTCCCCCTTCGATTTTGATGAGTAAGAACCCGTAGGTTCCTCCGCCGCCCTCGCAGCCACCCATGCAAACGCGCGTACGACGAGGATCTTGAGACGCATTCTTAGGTTGCTAGCGGGCGGTGATCGTGCCCTGACCGGAATCGTGATGAAAATCGTCAAAATATGGGTAGGTGCCTGGATCGAGTGCCGGGAAGTACACGACGATTTCCTGCCCCGGCTGCACCACACGCTCGCGGTTCAACTCGAAGCTCTCGAACTCGATTGGGTCTTTGTTCGCATTCACGACCCGAAGCCGAAACTGAGTCCCCGCCTTCACGACGAGATCGGGTGGATCGAAGCGTCCGTCTTGGAAGCGAATGACGGGCGTAGAGTCCTCGTCAGCGCGAGCGGATGCCCCGAGGCTCAACGCGACCGCAGTCCCGAGAAGCAAAGCCACTGCCGCCATCCTGAATGCCACGTCGCAGCTCTCCATAGTGGAAAGGATTGTGAATTTCATTTTCAACTATTTCAAGTGCAGTGTCAACTCGCTTTCCTCCCCTGGGAGTGAAGTACCTGGTTCTACTTAATTTTCTTTACTGAGGGCTCGGCGTAAAGGCGACGGGGTCGAGAGCCACCCTGGGTGCCGCCTCGCGATCGGATTACCCCTCTCTCTGCGGGTAGACAGGGGACTTTTTCGCGTCTGGAGCCAATGGGAGGGGCGTAGCACCAGGTCCCACAGGCTCACCAGCTCGGGCAGGAGATTGAGACCCCCGGCAGGACAACGTAGCCATAAATGATATTGACTTTCATTATCGCCTTAGCGATCTTTCCGCCCGTCCGATTCCACTCGGTAGGTCGTGCCGCCATGATCGTTTGCCACTGCAAGGGAGTTTCCGACCGCGCGATCCGTCGCGCGGTGAGGAATGGCGCGCGCAGCGTGCACCAGGTCGCGCGCTCCTGCGCTGCGGGCTCAGGCTGCGGCGGCTGTTACACCGTGATCGAGGAGATCATGGATCAGGAATGCGGCGGTTGCACAGACTCCGCTGAGGTCTTGTCTCTCGCGGATTACGCTCCGGCGCGTTGAGACTCTGAACTCGTTTGCCGCTTCCAAAGGTCAGAAGTAGCCTGCGCAAGGCGTCCCTGTTTCTTTTTCAGGAGGCGACCATGCGCGGAGACCCCCTCGTGATCGAGAGCTTGAATGAAATCCTGACCGCGGAGCTCACCGCGGTCAATCAGTACTTCATCCACTCCAGAATGTGCGAAAACTGGCGCTATCTCCGACTCGCAAAGAGAAAGTACCAAGAGTCGATCGGCGAGATGAAAGACGCAGATTCGCTCATCAAGCGCATCCTCTACCTCGAGGGCGTTCCGAACATGCAGCGCCTGAATCCGGTACGCGTCGGCGAGGATGCGATCGAGCAGCACAAGCTGGATCTCCAGCTCGAGACAGAGGCCATCGCGCGGCTCAACAAGGCGATCGGACTTTGCACACAAAAGAGCGACGCTGGCTCGCGTGAGCTCCTCGAACACATGCTGAAGGGCGAAGAGGAGAGTGCCGACTGGCTTGAGGGCCAGCTCCATCTTGTGGAAGAG
>DAIOWK010000247.1:0-5638 GCA_036758525.1 Myxococcota bacterium | reverse complement strand
GTCGAGTCCGGTTGACAGACAGGATTAGAACATGTTTCAAATCGAGTGACAAGGCGCTCCCGGCCATGCGGGGAGGGGGAGGACGAAAAAGCAAGATGGCAGGCCGGCTTCGCGGAAAAGTGGCGATTGTGACAGGCGGAGGCTCCGGCATCGGCCGCGCCTGTGCGCTTCGGTTCGGAGCCGAAGGCGCACGCGTCCTGGTGTCCGACGTACGCGCCGAGGCAGCGATTGGCGTGGCGAAGGAGATCGAGGCGGCGGGCGGCAGCGCGCGCGCCGCCACCACGGACGTGTCCGATGCGCGGCAGGTGGACGAACTCGTGGCGAGCGCCAAGGCCGGGTTTGGCCGCCTCGACGTGATGGTGAACAACGCCGCCGCGCCGATCGGCGGCCTCGTGGCGGAGATCACGGACGATGCGTGGCGGCGCGTTCAATCCGTGACGCTCGACGGTGTATTCCATGGCGTCCGCGCAGCACTGGGTGTGATGGTCCCGCAGGGCACGGGATCCATCATCAACGTATCCTCAGGCGCAGGTCTGGGCGGCGAGTACGCGCTCGGCGCGTATGGTGCTGCGAAGGCGGCGGTGATCAACCTCACACAGACCGCAGCCGTCGAGAACACGCGCCATGGCGTACGCGTGAATGCGATCTGCCCCGGGCCGATCGCGACGCCGCCCCTTCTGGCTTGGATCGACCACGTGCCCGGGGGCCGAGCGGCGTTCGAAGCCCAGATTCCCGCCAAGCGGATTGGATTGCCCGAGGAAATCGCCAACGTCGCCCTTTTCTTGGCCTCGGACGAAGCGTCATATGTAAGTGGCGCAGTCTTCGTGGCAGACGGCGGTGTGGCGGCACGGACGGCAGCACCCCGCTTCGACTGAAGCGGCAGGTCCCCGGCGGAATCCTCCCTTCGGGCGAGCGTCCCGGCAGGCGAAAGCAGCGTCGGAAAACCTCCCCGCCGTGTCTCGGCCGGCGGGGAGGCAAGGCTGCCGGGCTACGCCAGATCGAAGACGAGGACCTCTGCATCCTCAGCCGCGGTGAGCGCCATGCCCTTTTCGCCGGTCAGGGCTGCGCCATCGCCGGCGGCGAGTTTCTCGTCGCCAAGGGCTACCGAGCCGCGGACCACCTGCACCCAGGCACCCCGGGAAGGCGGGAGCTCGAGCGCGACTCGCTTTCCAGCGTCGAGCCGCGCCAGATAGAGATTCGCGTCCTGATGGACGGTGACCGATCCCAGGCGCCCATCGCGGGAAGCAACGAGGACGAGCTCATTGCGTCGCGCGTCGGGCGGGAACGCCTTTTGCTCGTACGAGGGCGCAAGGCCACTGCGCTCGGGCAGGATCCAGATCTGGAGGAAATGCACGATCTCGTTCTGGGAGGCGTTGAACTCGCTGTGCGTGACGCCGGTCCCAGCGCTCATGCGCTGGACTTCCCCCGGACGCAAGACTGCACCGTTTCCCATGCTATCGCGGTGCTGCAGCGCGCCCTCCAGCACATAGCTCACAATCTCCATGTTCTCGTGCGAGTGGACGCCAAAGCCTTTGCCGGGCTGAACGCGGTCCTCGTTGATGACCCGCAGCGCCCGGAAGCCCATGTGGGCGGGATCGTAGTAGTCGGCGAACGAGAACGTGTGGCGACTGTCGAGCCAGCCGTGTTCCGCATGGCCGCGTTCAGAACTTCGTCGAAGCGTGATCATTGGACTCTCCTTGGCCCTCGCGAACGCGCTGCCCAGCAGGCGTCCGCCGAATGCCCGCAGGGGCGAGACCTCGTCGCCCTTCGGAGTCCCGATTGTAGATCTCCTGTCAAGGCCGAAGCGTCTATCCCGCAGACGCGTCCTCTTGGTGCACGACGGCGCAGCGATTGGCGAATGCCCGAGCAATTCGGCCAATCGCCGTACCCGGGACGCGTATAATGCGACGATCCACCATGAGGAGACGATCATGAGGGCTGCGGTCATGCGCGCGTACAAGACTCCGCTCACCATCGAGGACATCGAGCTCGCGAGACCGGGGCCGCGCGAGGTGCGGGTCCGCACCGCCGCGACTGGCGTGTGCCATAGCGACCTGCACTGCATCGAAGCGGCGCTGCCTATGCCGCCTCCCACAGTCCTCGGCCACGAGCCCGCGGGGGTCGTCGTCGAGGTCGGTCCCGGCGTAACCCATGTCCAGCCCGGTGATCACGTGATCGGGTGCCTCTCCGCGTTTTGCGGAAGCTGTGCGTATTGCCTCTCCGGGCAGCCGAACCTCTGCGGTGGCGCGGCGACGCAGCGCGCTCCCGGGGAGCCGCCTCGCCTCTCGAAGAAGGGCGAACTGATCCACCAGTTCGCTCATCTTTCAGCGTTTGCTGAGGAAATGCTCGTCCACGAGAACGCACTCGTGAAGATTCGCAAGGAGATGCCCCTCGACCGTGCGGCTCTGATTGGCTGCGGTGTGACGACGGGTCTCGGTGCTGTACTCAACACCGCGAGCATCCGTCCTGGGGATACGGCGGCCGTGATCGGCTGTGGCGGGGTGGGTCTCGCCGCGATCCAAGGCTGCCGCATCGGTGGAGCGAGCCGCATCATCGCCGTCGACACCCTCGCCTGGAAGCTCGATCTGGCCAAAAAACTAGGGGCCACTGACGCCATCGACGCCTCCGCGGAAGACGCCATGATGAAGGTTCTTGGGCTCACGGGCGGCGTCGACTACGCGTTCGAATGCATCGGCCTAAAGCAAACCGCCGCCCAGGGCCTCGGCATGATCCACAAAGGCGGCACACTCGTTCTGGTAGGTGTGGTGCCGATTGGCACGAACCTCGAGCTCAATGGCCTCGACATTGTGCTTCAAGGCAAGAGCATCGTGGGCTCGATGATGGGGAGCAATCGGTTCCGCATCGACATGCCGCGCTACGTCGACTTCTATCTCGACGGACGCCTCCTGCTCGACGAGATGATCTCGCAGCGTTTTAGCCTCGACGACGTGAACAAGGCCTTCGATATGATGAAGGCGGGTGAAGTGGCGCGCAGCGTGATTGCACTTGCGGGCTAGCAAGCGTAGGGCCCGGCACCGATCACGGCGGGAAGGGCCGCCAGGGCTGCGCCGCAAGCGACCCGCGCCCTCGACTGCGAAACGGTCAGGCGGGAGCGCCGGGTCTCCCCCCGGCACACGACCGGCGGGAGAGAGGGTAGGCCGCGAGGGGGGCAAAGCGCAGGACCCGACCGGGCGGCGCGCAGCCAAGCTATGGTCGTCGCTCGATGCCTCGCTACGACTACCGGCTGGTTGAGGTCTTTACCGCAGAGCGCTTCGGCGGGAACCCGCTTGCCGTGTTCCCGCGCGCGGAAGAGCTCTATCCCGAGCTCATGCAGCGCTTCGCCGCCGAGCTAAATCTCTCGGAGGCGACGTTCGTCATGCCATCGACCCGACGCGACTGCGACTACCGCGTGCGAATCTTTTCGCCGCGCAGCGAACTGCCCATGGCGGGACATCCGACGATTGGCACCGCGTTTGTGCTTGGTCACGGTGAGCGCGTGGTGTTTGAAGAGGGCGTGGGGCCGATTCTCGTGGAGCGGGCCACCGCCCCATCGGGTGCACCGATTTGGCGGATGACCCAGCCCCGGCCGCGCTTCGGACCACGCCTGGAGGACCGCGCGGCGGTCGCCGCCGCGCTTGGGCTCGACGCAAGTCAGCTTGAAGAGAAACTCCCGCTTTGCGCCGTCGCCACGGGACTGCCTTTTCTCATGGTCCCGCTCCGCAACCTGGAAGCTCTTGCCCGAGCGTGGCTCGAGCTTGAACGTTGGAAGTCCCTGGGGCCGCAGGCCCGAGATCTCCTGCCTTTCCCGTTCGTACAGGTCGCCCCCACGCGCTTCCGCTGCCGCATGTTTGTGCCTGAAGTTGGCGTCGTCGAAGACCCCGCCACCGGCTCGGCCGTAGGGCCCCTCGGAGCGTATCTCGTGGCCCACGGCGTGATCCCGGCGGGAAAGCCCGCACGTCTCGAGTGCCAACAGGGCGTTGAGATGGGGCGCCCGAGCCATCTCTACGTGGAGGTGGACGGCACACCCTCCGATATTCCCGCGGTGCGGGTCGGAGGCGAGTGCATCTCCATGGGCGGCGGCTACTTTGAGCTGTAATGGTGGAGCGGTCGACCATTCTGTTTGACGGGGTTTGCAACCTCTGCAACCGCAGCGTGCGCTTCGTGCTTGCCCGCGACCCGGGGGAGCGTTTCGCTTTTGCGCCTCTTCAGTCCGCGCAGGGCCGTGAGCTACTCACGCGGGTGGGGCTCCCCGCAGACGCGCGGGCGACCATCGTGCTCGTGGAAGGGGAGCGCTCGTTCGAGAAGAGCGACGCGGTGCTTCGTATCCTTGCCGGGCTCTCGGGCCTTTGGCCGATGCTGACTCTGCTTCGTGTTGTTCCGCGCAAGCTGCGCGACGCCGTCTACGACTGGATCGCTGCCAACCGCTATCGCTGGTTCGGCCAGCGCGCGGAGTGCCCGGTGCCAACGCCCGAACAGCGTCGCCGCTTCCTGGCCTAGACACCCCCTAAAGAAGCTTCCCCGGAGGTCTCCATGGCGACGGTGCTCGAGAATTGGCGAGAGGTGCTGACCACCCAAAATCTCTCCCAGGGCCGGCGCATGGACCCGGTCTCGAAGTGGCTGCTGATTACTCGCGCCAGCGTTTTCCCCATGACCCTCACTTCGGGTGCGATCGGTGGCCTCTTGGCCGTGGCGGGCCCGCACCCCGTGCAGGCGAACTGGCTCTTCTTCGCCCTGGCGATGTTGGGCCTCGTGTTGGCACACGCCGCCAACAACATGATCAACGACTACTTCGACCTCACGGGTGGCGTCGATAGCGCCGAATACGTGCGCGGTCAGTACGCCCCGCATCCGATCCTCTCCGGCCTAATCTCCAAGGCCGGTCTTGTCGCGGCGATTGCCCTCGTGAACGGCCTCGATCTTGCGATTCTGATTTACCTGACCCGGGCCCGCGGCGGAGCCGTGGTGCTGTTCGCGCTGCTCGGTCTCTTTATCAGCGTGTTCTACGTGGCGCCGCCTGTGAAGCTGAAGCACCACGGTTTGGGGGAGCCGGGGGTCGCGGTCGTGTGGGGGCCGCTCATGATCTGCGGCACCTACTTCGTCACCACGGGATCGCTTCCGGCATGGGTGGCCGTCGCGAGTCTGCCGTACGCGATTCTGGTCACCACAGTCCTGATCGGAAAGCACATCGACAAGATCGATGCCGACGAGCGGCTCGGGATCCGCACCCTGCCGGTGATCATGGGTCCGGAGCGGGCCGCCTTCTTAAGTCAGGTGTTGATGGTTTCGTTCTTTGTGCTGATCCTCTGCCTCGTCCTGGTGGGCTCCCTCGGCGTGTGGACCCTCCTCACGTTTGCTGCACTGCCTCGTCTCCGGCAGGTGCTCAAGGTCTTCAGTCAGCCCAGACCGGCCGAACGCCCGGCAAACTATCCGATCTGGCCCCTCTGGTTCGTCGCGTGGGCTTTCATGCTGACGCGCCTCGCCGGAGCCCTCTTCGTTTTGGGCCTCGTGGCCAACGCCTTCTATCCGGTTTTCTTGTAGGGGAAAGCGAGGGAAGGGAGGGGAGCCCCTTGCGGGGCGGATGCGACAGGACCGGGCTCCTAGCCCCGGCGAAGATGCGCCGGTCGGGCATGCCGCGCCG
>DAIOWK010000246.1:0-5682 GCA_036758525.1 Myxococcota bacterium | reverse complement strand
GGGCCTTGGGGGTTGCGCCCGTGCGCAGCCGCTCCCGCAGGCGGGCTTCACTGAGCTCGGCGGGTTGAGTGGTCGCGCAGAAGTCGAGGAGAACCTCCACAAAGCGCCGCATGTCGTCTCTGTACGGGAAATGGCCTGCGTTCGGGAACACCTCGAGCCGGCTTCCGGGAATCTGCTCGTGCGCCGCATAGGCATGCCGGACAGGGATGAGAGGATCGCGCTCTCCCCACACGATGAGCGTCGGAAGCTCCTCGGCGAGATAGAGACGGTCGCTCGCACTCACCCGCTGACCGCCGGCGTCGAGGATGCTGCGCACCGTCGAGAGGAAGGCCCGGCGCGCGTCGGCGTCGCCCAGGGAGGCGAATCCTTGCCACACCCCCTCGAGGTCGGCGCCGGCCCGGAGTCCAAGCCGTCCGAACCACCGGGTGGCCTGCGCGACCACGCTGCGCGTCCCCTCTGCGCAGAGCCACGGCAACACGATCCCCGCACCCGGAAGAATCGCCGAACGGAGGAGGGGATGCACTTCGCGTCCCAGGCCGCCGCTCGACACGAGGACGAGGCGCTCACAACGCTCGGGGAATTGATAGGCGAACTGCATCGCGATCCCGCCGCCAAGGGAATGTCCGACAAGCGTCGCCCGTTCGAAGCCAAGCGCACCGAGCAGGTCCCGCAGCATATTCGCGTACCCGCCCAGGGAATAGTCGCCGCGCGGCTTCGAGCTGTCGCCGTGGCCGAGGAGATCGGGAGCCACGATCGTGTACCGCTGGCGCAGGCCCCAGGCGACCTCTTCCCAGGTCGAGGCCCTTCCCGCGATTCCATGAATGAGGACGAGCAGTGGGCCACTGCCCGCGCTGCGAAAGCTCACGCGGTGGCCATGGAGCTTGATCTCAGACTGGTCCATTTCCCCTCCTCAACAGTGGAACGTGACTCCTCTCCACCGCCTGGCGAACCAGAGAATAGCCGAGCGCGTTGGACACCGTTCACCGTCGAAGAAAACGGTGGCCCGCCTAAGTGGCCGGCGCCCGCGAACCCGTGCGGGCTCTCACAACAGAGTACCGGGCTTGAGCCGTTGGTGTTTCCCGCAGAAGCGCAAGCTCCAAGCCGGTCTCAGTGCATCGAACGTGCCACGACGCGAATGCGCTGGGGGAGGTGGTCACGAGGCGACCGGTATCCTCCGGGCGCCAGGTGTGGCTCGCGTTCCCATGAAGGGGAGAGAAGCCTGGGGCAGTAAGGCACGCTTTGAACGTAGAGGGAGTACCTCCACCAGCCCAAGAAACGGCCCTGCGCTAAAGATCGCGGGACTGCGCCAGTTTTTCCGTTCGCTACGGCCGCGCAGGAGCGCGGCCTCTTGCTGCTACGTGGAGAATGAGCCGTGGGCCAGCCCAATCCCCCGCCCTCCGCAAGCGCTGTAGAAGCCGCATTCGACGCGGCGGCGACGGACTACGACCGAACGCGCCAACAGCTCGTCCCCTGCTTCGAGGACTTCTACAAAACCGTGGTGGAGCGCCTTCCGTTCGCGAGCGGCTCCGCACCGCGCATTCTCGACCTCGGTGCGGGCACGGGGCTTCTTGCCGCCAGGATCTCCGCGGCCTATCCGAGCGCCGATCTCACGCTCGTAGACCTGGCGGGAGCGATGCTCGCGCAAGCCCGCACGCGTCTTGCCCGACCCGCAGAGGAAGGGCGGGCACACTTCTTGATCTCTGATCTGGCGCAGGCGGAGTTCTCGGGCTCCTTCGATGCGGTCGTGTCCGCCCTCGCAATCCACCACCTGGATGCAGCTCCGAAGCAGCACCTCTTCGCTCGGATTCATCGAGCGCTTCGGCCGGGCGGCGTCTTTCTCAACGCGGACCAGGTCCGCGGTTCCACTCCGCGCCTGGAGGAGATCTACGCGGCAGCATGGCTCGCACAGGTGCGTGAACGAGGGGTCTCCCAGGCCGATCTTGCCGCCGCACAAAAACGGATGCAGCTCGATCGGACCGATACCCTCGAGGACCAGCTCGTCTGGCTCAGGAACGCGGGGTTCCACGACGTAGGGTGCTTCTTCCAGCACTATAGGTTCGCGGTCTTTGGGGGCTTCAAGGCGGACGTGTTCACCCCGAGAGTCGGTTCCGGTGGGGATGGCGACCCCTTCTCGCCCCCCCGGTCTACGCAGTCGAGCACGGGAAAGCGCGTGTCGCTCCGTGATCCCGAGGGCTAGAAGCGCAGCGCCAAGCGCTCCACGCCACGGAACAGGAAGCCGGGTCGCCACTCGAGCGCGTCCTCCGCGAGCCTGAGATCAGGGAACCGGCGCAACAGGCCGGCGAAGGCCGCCTGTCCTTCGGCGCGCGCGAGGTTCGCTCCGAGGCAGAAATGGATCCCGTGCCCAAAGGACAGATGCTGGCGTGCCTCCTCGCGACCCACTTCAAAGCGGTCGGGCTTCGCAAAGACGGCAGGATCGCGGTTTGCGGCCCCGAGGAGAAGGCCGATTTCATCGCCCTTGGGAATGCGTTGACCTCCAATCTCGACGTCTTCCGACAGCACGCGGGAAGTGGCTTGTACCGGCGAGTCGAAGCGCAGGCATTCCTCCACAGCGTTGGCCAGGCACTCAGGTTCCCGCCGAAGGCGAGCGAGCTCGCTCGGATGGTGCAGCAGGGCGAGGCCGCCGTTTCCAATGAGATTCGTCGTGGTCTCATGCCCGGCGCCGAGCAGCAGAACGCTCGTCCCTAGGATTTCGTCTTCGGTGAGAGAATCGTCCTTCTCCTGCACCGCGAGCATCTCGGAGAGCAAATCATCCCCCGGCTCCGCGCGGCGCCGTGCCATGACCTTTCGCAGGTAGTCCACGAACTCACTGGCGCTTGTCACCGCGCGCGGCGCAACCTGCGCGGCGATGGACCCGTCGAGCATAAGGGCAAGATCGTCGCTCCAGCGCTTGAGCTCCTTGTAGTCCTCAATGGGGATTCCAAGCAGATCAGCGATGACGAGGATGGGGAGGGGCGTCGCGAGTTCGGAGATCAGATCCATGCCACCATCGTCGGCGCACGGGTCCAGGAGCTCCTTCACCACGGCGTCGATCCGAGGTCGCAGACGTTCCACGACGCGGGGAGTGAAGGCCTTGTTCACGAGCCCGCGAAGGCGCGTATGGTCCGGCGGGTCGCGGAACAGCATGACGCGCGAGAGTGCGCGCAAAGCGCGGGCCAACGGATGCAGCGTCTCGACCCTGACACCCGGTGGAAGCGGCGTGGGCCGAGGCTGGAATGGACGATCCACGGAGGCACCCGGATGCCTCAGGACTCCCGCGACGTCCGCCCAGCGCGTGAGGAGCCACAAACGAACCCCACGCTCCTCGTGACGCGAGACGGGCTCCTCTCTTCGCAATCGCTCATAAAACGGGTAGGGATTCGCACGAAAAGCAGGCGAGCGAAAGTCGAGCTCCACACCCATCAGGGCTCCTCCGCGGGGCGCGGACGGATCCTAGTCTCATGCTGACGCCGCTTTCAACCCGCCGAGGGGCAAGCGCACCCCCGGCCGGCTCGCTAGCCACCGATCGCGAAGGGATCCGCGATGGATGGGCGCGGATCCGAGCATGTGAGCTGCCTTGCCGAAAGTCCCCTCGCGATGCATCTTGAAATCGTCGGTCTACCGCCGGCCGGCGCGAGGCATCGAGCCCGTGCCGAAGCTCCGCGGGGTGCGCAAAGCCCCCGCGAGAGGAGTCTTCAAATGCATTCATTTTTCTCTCGCCACTGGCATCGGCACTCCGGTGTTTCTCCCTTCGCCTACGCGGGTTGCGGACCTTCACCCCGCTGGTTGCAGGAATGGGGTCGCGAAGAGGTCGCTCAAGCCCGGCGTTTTGCAAGCCGGCGCTTCGATGAGGATGATGTCTTCGGCGGTCTGGGATTGGGCGTGCGAAGACCGTTGCGCTTTCTCTCCTGGCGACTTGAACTTTCGACCGAGCAGACCACGTCCCTCGCGCGGATTCTCGAGAAGCTGAAGCTCGAACGCGCGCAGGCCTCCCTTGATCAGCGACGGGCGGCCGCGGAACTCGCCGATGCCCTGGAGACGGACGTGTTCGGTAGAACGCAGGTCAGTGCCGCGGGTGAACGCCGGGCGGCAGCCGCGCGGCGCGTCGAGGAGGCGGTCGCGAAGGCCCTCGAGGAGCTGCACGCTTTGCTCGACGCAGAGCAACGCGGACAGCTTGCGGAGCTGATTCGCGCCGGTTCGATCCGCATCTAGCCGAGAGGCCCACCGGGCACAGATCGCCCCTGATGCGTCGGGGCGGTCTGTGCGAGGCCGGCGCCGGGCAGCGATTTGTAGGGGAGCTCGCTAACTCGCCGGCGCCGGCACTCGCAACACCCCTGGCCCGCCGTCCGAGGAGAGGCTGGCGGTGAAATCACACCCCGATCGAGCGCAGCAGCAAAACCGGCGCCGGAGCCCCACCTTCAGCGTTGAATTCCGGTGGGAAGGATTCGCTTGGCGAGCTCACGGCGCCGGCTACCTTGCTGCGTTGCTGCGCTTCCTGTGATGGATACACGGGCGGGCATGAGCCTCGTCCCGTGACCGCAAAAGGCCGCCGTCAATGCCGGCCGATTTGGCAGCCGGCTCTCCCCCGAAGAAAAGGTCATTCGCGCCCAAGGCCCGCTGTGAACGAGAGGGGAGGGCGAGCACCACGCGCAATGAGAACGCCGCCACGATCCTGGTTCCTGGGGCTCTTGTACGCTCTCTGTGGGAGCGGAGCCGCAAGCAGGCTTGTCGCTTGACCTCTGGAACCGCAGCACACTCGGGGAGACAAGCATGGATCTCGTGACGCTTCACCCGATCGGCGTCGTGCGGAGTCCCCGTGTGGAAGCAATCGACGATGGCTGGGACGAGGTCGCAGCGAGTATCGCGCTCGATCCGAATCGCTTCGGGCCCGACGCCCTTTTGGGTCTCGACGCATTCTCGCACATCGAGGTTGTCTACTACTTCCATGGTGCCGCGGCGCAAAGAGAGGAGCTCGGCGCGCGCAGGCCCCGGGGACGGCCGGATTGGCCGCTCGTCGGCATCTTTGCGCAGCGCGGGAAAAACCGCCCCAATCGCCTCGGTGTCACCACCTGTCGGTTGCTGGCAGTGGAGGGTCTGAACCTCCGCGTGAAGGGCCTGGACGCGATCGAAGGGTCGCCGGTGCTGGATATCAAGCCCTATATGTCTGGCTTCGCGCCGCGCGGCCCGCTGCGGGAGCCGCCCTGGGCAAAGGAAGTGATGGCGGCCTATTGGTGAGCAGGCCCCGATCAAAGACGCAGGAGCGTCCGTTTCTCAAGCGCAGGCTTGATCTTCCGGCGCGCCGCTAGCTCTGCGCGGCACCTGGTAGCCAAAGGGTAAACACCGCTCCGCCTTCCGAGCGATTTTCAGCGTCAAGACGACCGCCATTGCGTCGCGCGAGCTCCCAGCACAGGCTCAGCCCGAGACCGAGATTGGAACTCGGCCGCCGCGTCGTAAAGAACGGCTCGAAGACGTGCGGCAGGTCGCGTTCGGAGATGCCCGGGCCTTGATCCACGACCCGCAACGCCACCCCACCCTCCGAAGGACGGAGCTCGATCTCGATCGGCACGCCCTCACCGCCCATCTGTCTTGCATTGAGGATCAGGTGGAGAATGATGTGAGTGACATCACTCTCGGAGGCGAGGACGCGGGGCAAGGGGGTCGGGGTGTCCGCGACGAGCGCCGCTT
>DAIOWK010000245.1:0-5689 GCA_036758525.1 Myxococcota bacterium | reverse complement strand
TACTCGGGTACTTCGGGCGGTACTCCGGGCACAGGGCCGCGGTCTCGGCCACGAGCCGGCGCATCGTTTCCACGCTTCGCGCGAGCTCGCCGTCGCTTGCGCCGAGCGCCGCAAGGACCGCTTCAAGGCGGGGCCCGAAATCGCGGGGACAGGCGGCGAAGCGCTCGATCTCGGCGAGCATCGTCTTGTCGCTGGTAAAGAAGACCTCATTCCTGGCGAAGAGGACCTGAACGAGCGCGCGCGCGCAGCGGGTCACACAGCCGCTCGTATTCAATACATCACCCCGCGCGGCGAAACCCTGTGCGAAGCGCAAGCTGAACTCGGCCGACCAAAGGAAGTCGCGTACGATCGCCGCGCGGAGCGCTGGCGGAAACGTCGTCACCTCGACCTTCATGGCAGCGAGCGTGCCGACCGGGTCATACAGCACGCGACACTCGCGCAGGTCGCCAAGGTAGGTCCAACTGAAATAGCCAAAGGGCGGCTGCTGCTCGAAGTGAGACTCGATGCGTCCCGCGCAGCAATCGACGACAACGCGGCGCACTTGGTCGAGATTGCGGTAGAGGAGGTCCACGCGGCGACCGCCCACTGTGAGCCAGGCGCCGCCGTTTACGAAGGGGCCCCACTCGTAGGGCGCCGTTACGACCGGCTGGCCCTCCTTCGCATCGTGAAGCCGATGGGCAACGGAGCGGACCGTGGCGAGACTTGGCGGCGCGGCCTCATCGTAGAACAAACCAAAATCAACGTCCGAATCCTCGCGGGCCGTGCCACGCGCAAAGGAGCCGACCAAGGCGATCGCGCGCACGGCAGGCAATTCTGCGATCTCGGGAAGAACGCGCTCCACGAGGCCGGCGGGCGGCTCGGACGCCAGGGGAATCATGGCGTTTGTACGCCCCTCTGTTTCTGCTAGGCCCCGAAGCTCTTGCCGCAGCCGCATTCCGTCTGCGCATTCGGGTTGTGAATCTTGAAACCGCTTTCGTTTAAGCCATCCAGGTAGTCGATCTCGACGCCCTTCAGATACTGCACGCTCATCGGGTCGATCAGCACCCGCACCGGCCCCGCTGCCACCTCGTGGTCCAGATCGTCGACCTGCTCGTCGAAGTACATCTGGTACTGGAAGCCGGAGCAGCCGCCGCCCACGACCTTCACACGCAGTGCAGCCTTCCCGAGTCTGCCTTGCTGCTCGAGAAGACCTCGCACCTTCGCCTGCGCGGCCGGTGTCAGCGTAATCATCGGGGTCCTCCCTTTTGTGCGCGTGGGCCCTGGCTCGTGGTCGGGGGCCGCAGCCGTAGGCCCTGAAGGCGAATAAAACCCGTTGCATCGGCCTGGCGGTAGCTGTCGGCGGGCCCGGCGTCCTCGAAGGTCACGGTGGATTCCGAATACAGGGACACGGGCGAGCGCCGGCCCGTGACCGTGACGCCGCCTTTGTAGAGCTTGAGCCGCGCCTCGCCGGTCACATTGCGCTGCGACTGCTCGATCGCCGAGCGCACAAACTCTATTTCCGGCGAGAACCAGAAACCGTTGTAGATGAGCTCGGCGAAACGCGGCGAGAGGCGGTCGCGCTCGTGCATCACCTCGCGGTCCAGGGTGATCGACTCGATCGCACGGTGGGCGCAGTGCAGCACCGTCCCTCCCGGCGTCTCATACACGCCGCGGCTCTTCATACCGACGAAGCGATTCTCCACCATATCCACCCGCCCGATCCCATGGCCTCCTGCCACGTGGTTCAGGCGCTCGAGGAGTTTTCCTGGGGAGAGCGGCTCACCGTCCACCGATACCGGCGTTCCGCCTTCGAAGCTTACGACGAGCTGTTGCGCCCGATCGGGCGCCTTTTCCGGGGAACGGGTCAGCAGGAACATCGCTTCGTCGGGCTCGCGCCAGGGATCCTCGAGAATGCCGCCCTCATAGGAGATGTGGAGCAGGTTCCGGTCCATGGAGTACGGCTTCTTGATCGTCGCGGAAATCGGGATCCCGTACTTCTGGGCATAGGCCATACAGTCGGTCCGGCTTCTGAGATCCCACTCGCGCCAGGGCGCCACGATCTTCAGGTCGGGCGCGAGGGCGCGGTAGGCAAGCTCGAAGCGCACCTGGTCGTTGCCCTTGCCGGTTGCACCATGGGCCACGGCGTCGCAGCCCGTTTCGCGCGCAACCTCGACCTGGTGCTTGGCGATCAGCGGACGCGCAAGCGACGTACCGAGGAGGTACGTGCCCTCGTAGACGGCATTCCCGCGCAGTGCGGGGAAGACGAAGTCGCGCACGAACTCCTCACGCGCATCGCGGATCACACAGTCGATGGCACCCGTGGCCTTGGCCTTGTCCGGGAGACCCGCAAGCTCCTCTTCCTGGCCAACGTCCAGGCAGAAGGCCACGACTTCACAGCCGTATTCCTCGATCAGCCAGCGCAAGATGACCGAGGTGTCGAGCCCTCCGCTGTAGGCGAGGCAGACTCGCTTCACGGCGCCACGTCGGTTCGGACTGGGCATGCGCGGAACCTCCGGCGCCGAGTGTAACCAGGGCGCCCGCGCGATGCTGCCTAAGGCTGCGCGGGGGCGGCCTCGAAATGGATGGCCGTCGTGCGGCCTCCCGCCTGGCTGGGAGTGATGCGGAGGTTCCCGCCGAGGCTCACGATCGCGTCACGCAAGAGATCGAGCTCGGGCTCCGCCGCCGCAGCCCCCTCGGCGCGGGCAGGTGTACCCTCGGTCACGAGGAGAAGAACCGACGCGCTCTTGCCGGTGGGGAGCGCCTTGGCAGCCAGGCTAAGTGAAGTCGTCGCGGTGCGCGCGACTCGCGCCCGCAGCCAGTGCACAAGCGCCGCCTCGAGGCGCTCGCCATCGCCGCGCAGCGAAGGCAACTGCGCGGGGACCGAGAGCTCGACGGTTAAGCCCGCTCCTCGCTCGAGGCCGGCGGCGGCGCGGCGCAGGAGCCGCCGTAGATCAAAGCGCGCCCCCGAGGCCGCCGTTCCCGGTCGCCCGAGGGCGATATTCTGGAGCTCGTCCGTCCACTTTCGAAGCCGCTGGAGCGCGCGCAGGCTGTCCTCGACGAGAGTCCGGTAGCGCTCGCTGCGGCGGCCGCCCGTCTGGTCGAGCAGCGTGTCGAGACACTCCCCGAGATCGTCCACGGGCTCTTGCACCGCACGGTGAAACGCCAGGAGTTTTTCGCCGCCGATCATCTCCTCGGTCAAGAGCAGGATCGCGCCGATGCGCGCACTTTCGGTCACGATGGGGGACACGAGGGCTACGTAGCCAACACTGCCGACGCGGAGCCGAAAGCGCGACGGCGGTCCGCCGTCACACACATCCGCGAACGCACGGAGCACCTCCTCCCGTCCGCCGGATTCGAAGAGCACCGCGAGGGGCAGGCCTTGGGCTCCGCCCTGCGGGAGGGCGAAGCGGGCCTCGAATGAGGGATTCGCATACACCGCGGAGCCGTCGGGATCCGCCACCACGATCGGCGTATCCACGAACGAGAGGAGCGAGGGCGACTTCCCCGTCACCATGCGGGTGCGTCTCCGCTCATCCCACGCTCTCGTTGCGCCGATCGCGCCGCACGGCGGAGCCGAGGGAAACGATGCCGGCGTCGAGCAGGCCATTCAGGACGCGAAGCGCCTCGAAGGAGTCCATCCCGGAGAGTGAAACGACGTCCCCCACCGAAGTATCGCCATCGATCAACGAGAGCATGAAGCCGGCATGGGCAGGCAGGTTGAACTTCATCACATCCGAAAGACCGAGCGAGAGGCGCGGCACGCCGCCCAGGTCCCCCATTCGGTCGCGGTAGCGCTTCAGAAGGCGGCTGCGCACCTCTTCGATGTGGCCGTGCACCTCGAGGCGCATGGGCTCGCGACGCGCCACGGCCTCCAAGAGATCAAGTCCCGCCTCAAGCTCCTGCTCCCGCACGAGGCGTTGGCCCTCCCTCACGAGATCGTCGAGGGTGGCGTCATCCTCGCCTGGTGCGAGCTCGGCGGCCGCGTGCTCCTGCACTTCGGCCTTTACCGGAGCCTTTGGGGGACGAGGCGGCGGCACCGCAGCGTGGGCGGCCTCTTCCGCGGTAGCCACGAAGTCGCGGGCATCGGCATGATCGGGGTCGAGCCTCAGCACCTCGCGCCAAGAGCGCACCGCTTCCCCAACGGCGCCCATGCCGTAGTGGTTTAGGCCCTCACGCATAAGGCGCTCGATCTTGTCCTCCTTCGACTCCGCCATGCTGCCGCCGAGTTACTCCTTGAGCTGCACTTCGTAGAGTTCGTTCTCGTCGATGATCCGCTGGATCTCCTCGTCGGAGAGCGTGCCGGTCGCGTTCACCTGGATGGACTGCTCCTTGCCCGTCGCAAGGTCTCGGGCGGATACCGAGACGATGCCGTTCGCGTCGATATCGAAGGAAACCTCGATCTCCGGCTCCCCCTTGCGTGCCGGCCGGATGCCGGAGAGCACGAACTCGCCGAGCAGGTCGTTCTCCGACGCGGTTTCGCTTTCGCCCTGGAGCACGCGGATCTTCACGGCGGATTGGTTGTCTCGGGTGGTGGTGAAGATATGACCCTTGCGCACGGGCACGGTGGTGTTGCGCTCGATCAGCTTCGCGAAGTGGCCACCGAAGGTCGCGATTCCCAGGGAGAGTGGCGTCACATCGAGGAGCAAGAGATTCTTGTCCTCACTGAGCAGCGCCTCGCCCTGGATGGCCGCACCGACCGCGACGACTTCGTCGGGATTTACGCCCTTGTGCGGGCGCTTGCCGAAGAGCTCGGTCACCAGGTTCTGGACGAGGGGCATGCGCGTCTGTCCGCCGACCAGCACCACCTGGTCGATCTGCTCGCGCGTCAGACCCGCGTCGTTCAGACACGACTCCACGATCTTGATCGTCTGGCGTACGATGTCGTCGACCAGCCCCTCGAGGGTTTCGCGCGTGACTTCGAGATTGAGGTGTCGGGGTCCCCGTGCATCACTTGCGACGAAGGGAAGGTTGATCTCCGTGACGTCGCGCGTGGAGAGATCGCATTTGGCCTTCTCCGCGGCGTCCTTGAGGCGCTGGAGCGCCATGGCGTCCGCGCGGAGATCGATCCCCTCGGCCTCTTGGAAGCGTTCGAGCAGGTGGGCCACGAGGCGCCGGTCGAAGTCCTCTCCTCCGAGGAAGGTGTTCCCGCCGGTCGCCAGGACCTCGAGCACACCGCTCCCGAGCTCGAGAATCGAGATATCAAAGGTCCCGCCGCCGAGGTCGTAGACCGCGATCTTCTCCTCGCGCTTCTTCCCGAAGCCGTAGGCCAACGCCGCGGCGGTAGGCTCATTGATGATGCGCAGCACCTCCAGGCCGGCGATTTTGCCCGCGTCCTTCGTGCACTGGCGCTGGGTATCGTTGAAATACGCCGGCACGGTGATCACCGCGTCGCGCACCGGCTCGCCCAAGTGCTCTTCGGCCACGCGCTTCATCTCCCGCAGGATGAGCGCCGAGAGCTCGGGACAGGTGAAGGTCTTCTCGCCGATCCGAACCCGCGGGTCGTCGTTCGGACCGCGCACGATCTCGTAAGGGCAGAGGTCAATGGCCTTCTGCACCTCGGGCGCATCGAAGCGTCGACCGATCAGACGCTTTGACGCGTAGACCGTGTTGCGCGCGTTGGTGATGGCCTGGCGCTTCGCGAGATGACCGACCAGCCGCTTTCCGTCCTGCGAAATCGCGAACATGGACGGGGTGGTCTTGTAGCCGCCGG
>DAIOWK010000244.1:0-5717 GCA_036758525.1 Myxococcota bacterium | reverse complement strand
CGCTGGCGATCGCGGGACTTGCGCTCTACGTCTACCAGGAGATCGAGCGCGAGCTCCCGGACCTCGAGAAGCTGACCGACTACCGCCCTGCACTCACCAGCACCGTGTACGATCGCAAGGGACGCCCGATCGGCGAGTTTTTTGAGGAACGCCGTCGCCTGGTGCCTGTGGGGAAGATCCCGAAACTCGTGGTGCAGGCCTTCGTGGCGGGTGAGGACGACACCTTCTTCGAGCACACGGGCCTTGATTACGCGGCAATTCTGCGCGCGGCGTGGGTCAATCTCCGGGCGGGCGGCAAGGTCAAGCAGGGGGGGAGCACCATCACGCAGCAGGTGGCGAAGAGCCTGCTCCTGTCGTCGGAACGAAGCGTGCTGCGCAAGCTCAAGGACATGGTGCTGGCTCGGCGCATCGAACAGCACTTCAGCAAGGACGAGATCCTCTATCTCTATCTGAACCAGATCTATCTCGGGCACGGCGCCTACGGAGTCGGGCAGGCCGCGCGCACGTACTTCGGGAAGGACGTGGCCGATCTCACGCCGTCGGAGACCGCGCTCATCGCCGGCCTGCCGAAGGCGCCGAGCGACTACTCGCCCTACAACAATCCCGAGGCTGCAGACAATCGGCGGCGCTATGTCCTCGAGCGGATGCTCCATGAGGGGTATCTCGACCAACAGCAGTACGACACGGCGGTCGCAAGTCCACCGCGACTGATCCCTCCTCCCGAGCGCGACGACTATGCGGCTGCGGGCTACTTCACGGAGGAGGTACGTCGGCTGCTGTTCGATCGGCTCGGAAGTACCCGTGTCCTGCGCGGCGGTCTCACGATCGAGACCACACTCGATCTGGATCTGCAACATTCCGCAGTGTCTGCGGTGCGCGCGGGGCTCGAGGCACTCGAGCGTCGCCACGGCGGCTACCGGGGTCCGCTGCGCCAGGTACGTCGCGGCACGGAGAGCGAGGCGCTCAACGAAATCGCGCGCGAGAACGGCTTCGCCCGGGCGGTGGTGGCGCAGGGTGGATTCCACCTCTCCCCGATCAAGGCCTACAGCGGCCTCGTGACGGCGGTCGACCCGAGTGCGGGCACCGCGAAAGTGGCCCTCGCGCCCGGCTTCGAGGCGACGCTGCACGTCGACGACGTGGGGTGGGCGCTCAAGAAACTGGGCCAGGGCGAAGTGCGCGAGCCGAAAGCAATCGCGAGCGTGCTCCATGTGGGCGATGTCGCGAAGTTCGCGATTGCGCGGCCCGAAGCACCTCCCGCCGCCCCCCCGGCGGCTCCCCCGGCCACCGCGCCTCACCCGGAGTCCGCGCCAGCGTCCCTGCACCTCGTCCTCACCCAGGAGCCGCGCGTCGAGGGTGCGCTCGTATCGCGCGACGTGACCTCCGGAGAGATCTTGGCCCTGGTGGGGGGCTACGACTTTGCGCGCAGCGAGTTCGACCGCGCGACGCAGGCGCGCCGTCAGCCGGGTTCCGCCTTTAAGCCGTTCGTCTACGGTGCGGCGCTGCTCGACGGCTTCACACCGGTCTCGATGCTCATGGACACTCCGGTGGTGATGATCGATCCGGGAACCGGAGAGCTCTGGAAGCCCGAGAACTACACCCGCAAGTTCTTGGGTGCACTGACCGCCCGGGAGGCGCTGGCGCGCTCGATCAACAACGCGACGATCCACCTATTCATGGATGTCGGGGTGAACCGGGTGATCGAGTTTGCGCACCAGCTCGGCATCCGCTCGCCCCTCGGCCACAATCCCTCTCTCGCCCTGGGCTCGACGGAAGTCTCCCTGCTTGAGCTCACGGCCGCATACACGACGATCGCCGCGCAGGGGCAGCGCACCCCACCGGTCTTCATCACGCGCGTGCTCGATCGCGAGGGCCAGGTCTTGCTCGAGAACGTCTCGCTCGGCGACATCACCTCCGAGGACGATGGCGAGAATACGCCGGCGCAGCCTCCGAAAGACGCCGCTGAAACCACCACCACCCAGGCGATTGCTCCCGAACAGGCGTTCCTGCTCACCAGTCTCTTGCGTGCGACGATCGAAGAGCCCTACGGCACGGGACACAAGGCCGCGGCTCTGGGCAGGCCGCTCGCCGGGAAGACCGGTACGACAGACGATCAAAAGGACGCGTGGTTCATCGGATTCTCCCCGGAGATCGCAACGGGCGTATGGGTCGGCCACGACGAGAAGGAGGTGCTTGGCGACAAGGAGACGGGCGCGAAGGCGGCCCTCCCGATCTGGATCGACTTCATGCAGGTCGCACTGTCCGACAAGCCCCTGCGCGACTTCCCGGTTCCGCAAGGCATCGTGTTCGCCCGCGTCAGCAAGACGACGGGCCTTCTGGCCGAAGCCGGCGACCCATCAAGCTTTTTCCAGCCCTTCGTCGAGGGCACGGAGCCTTCCGAGCGGCGCGCGACGGCGGGCCCCGACGCGGCGCAGACCGAGGGTTACGACCTGCTGCGCAACGATTCGTTCTAATTCCCGCCGAAGCGCGCCTCGAACGCGCCTAAGCCTCCGGAATGACACGTCTCTTCGTTCCCGTCGCCGCCTGTGGTGCGCGCGGCGGCAGCCCCCGGCTTTCGTAAGCCGTGGGCAAAGAGGCCCTGGGCTCGCGCTTTCGCGCCTCTACTGTCGTCGCGGCCGGAGGTGTCCGGTGGACGCGAATTGACAGGGCGATGCCCGCCGGGTTAGCAAGCGGGTAGGAGGTGCGCCGTGCCCGGGGATGTCCGCGAGCCGGCCGGGCGGACCAGCCGGAGCGGCGCTGCGCGAGCGCGCCGGGGTCGGGTCGCGAGTCCGGCGGACGCACCCGCACCGAGCGACGTGCAGAGCGTCATCGCGGCGGCCTTGCGTCGCTTGGTTGACACCACAGGGTGTGGACGTGCCGCCGCCTGGATGCGCCGGGAGGGCGGCGAGCCTTTCGTCGCGGCTGCGAGCGTGGAGGATGTCGCGCTGCAGGCTCCGACGCCGGCTGCCTTCGCCGAGGGTGCTCGCCTTCCTGGGGCTATGGATCTTGGTGTTCCCTCCGCGCCTCCCGCCCTGTGCGCGCTCGCCGCACAGCAGGGGTTCTCAGCCGTGATCCCCGTGAGACCCCGCGAAGGCGAGCCCGTCGCGCTGCTCCTCATCGGTGGCCTCGACGATCCCCCGGGCCACGTGCGCCCGCGCACCCTCGCCGCCCTGGGCACAACGGCCCAGCATCTCGCAGGCCCCCTCGAGGCTGCCGCTGGCCTCGCACGCATCGCACGTCTCGACGACGGCGTTCGGCGCCTCGACCGTCTGGCCGCACTCGGCGACCTCGTGGCGGAGATCGTGCACGAAGTGCGCAACCCCCTGGTGTCGGTGAAGACTTTCGTCCAGCTTTTGCCCGAGCGTCAGGACGATCCCGAGTTTCGTATCCGATTCTCAGAAGTGGTGGAAAACGAGCTGCGGCGGATCGAGCGCCTGCTCGACGTAGTGCTCGAGCATGCCCGCCCGCGCGCGGCGGCGCCCCCGGGCACCTCCACCGCCGTCGCCCCCGCCCTCGATTCGGTCGCGCGTCTGCTCGCCCACCGTGCGCTCGAGCACGGAGTCGCGCTCAGCATGCAGATCCCCCCCGATCTTCCGGGGGTCGCGATGAGCCACGACGGCCTGCTCCAGGTGGTTTTGAACCTCGCGCTGAACGCGATCGATGCGACACGTCCCGGAGGCTCGGTGCGTATGGTGGCAGCGCTCGCGCCCGACGGCGTGGAGGTGCGGGTGGAAGATGAGGGCCCCGGGGTGCCCCTCGCGCTGCGCGAGCGGGTGTTCGAGCCCTTCTTCTCCACCAAACGCGACCGGCCCGGCGGCCTCGGGCTCGCCATTTCCCGCCGCATCGTGGAAGAGGCTGGCGGTGTCCTCGCCATTACCGATTGTATCGGCGGGGGCTCAGCGTTCCGGTTCACCCTGGCCCTCGCGCCCTAGTCGCCCCCCGCTCCCCGGCGTGCCGGGTCCGCCACATCGAGGCTCCGCAACCATGCGGCGCTCTCGCGTGCGAGCTCCGCGAGTCCCACAGAGAAGAAATGGTCGGCCTTGGGCAAGACCACGAGCTTTCCCGCGGAGAGCAGGTCTGTGATGCCCTGCAAGGAGGCCGGGGACGCGATCCGATCGTGCTGCCCGGTGATGAGCAGCACCTCTCCGCGGAAGGCACGCAGCCGCTCCAGGTCGAGGAGCTCCGGGGGCGGCGCGACAAGCAGCAGAGATCGCGCCGCCTGTCTGGCGGAGGGATCGAGCTGTGCGACCGCTGCGGCTGCGCCGAAGGAGTAGCCGCAAAGGACAAGCGCGCCCGGAGCCGTGTCACGCAGCTGTGCCAGGGCCGCAGCATAGTCCTGTGCCGCGTCCTCAAGGTCACCGCTTGAGGTGCCCGCGCTCGCTCCGACACCACGCCAGTTAAAGCGGAGGGAGCCGAGGCCTGCGTGCGCACACACAAAGGCGAGCTCGCTCACCACGGCGTTTTCCATGCTTCCGCCGTACAAGGGGTGGGGAGGAGCGATCACGCACCCGCCCTTGCTCTGGCCCAAGGCGCGCAGGAACAAACCCTCGAGCACAGCTCCTGCGCCCAGGCTTTCGCATGCGATGGTCACCATGCGCTCGTCCGCTCCGGACACGTCGCGAGTCTCTCGCAGATCCGTCGCCGCTGCACGGGTGCCCTGCTAGGCTGCGCGCGTCCCTCGGTGCGGCAGGCGTGATGCCGCGGAAACCGCGATCATGCGCGAGAGCCAAGCCGCCCGGCGCGCGCGCGCCAGCGAAATCGTGAAGCTGCTCGAGCAGGCGTATCCCGACGCCGCGTGTGCGCTTAAGCACCGCAATCCCTTCGAGCTCCTCGTGGCGACGATCCTCTCGGCCCAGTGCACGGACAAGATGGTGAACCAGGTGACGCCGCGACTGTTTGCGCGCTTTCGCGACGCGCGGGCCCTTGCGGACGCACCCCCGGCCGAGGTCGAGCGCATCATCCAGCCCACCGGTTTCTTTCGGCAGAAGACGAAGTCCATCCAGGCGGCCGCGCGGGACATCGTGGAGCGGTTTGGCGGGACTGTCCCAGGAACCCTGGAAGAGCTGGTTACGCTGCGTGGCGTCGGCCGCAAGACCGCGAACGTCGTGCTGGGCGATGCCTTTGGCGTGCCCGGCCTCACGGTGGACACGCACATGACGCGGGTGAACCGACGCCTTGGGCTCACCCACAGTGAGGACCCGGTGAAGATCGAGCGCGACCTCATGGCACTCGTGCCCGAGGAGCAGTGGACTTTGTATTCCCATCGCGTGATCCATCACGGCAGGGTGTGCTGCGAGGCGCGCCGCCCGCAGTGCGAGCGCTGTCCGCTGCGCGGGCTTTGCCCCTGGCCGGATTCGCGGGCGGCGCAGGCTCATCCCGCCCGGAAGAGAGCCCGCAGCGCGTCCCCGGCGCGCCAGCAAAAGCAGCGCTCGTGACCCGCCGTCTTGTGCACAAGGGTCGCTCTATTTCCGTGTATATCGAGCAAGCGGAGCTGCCCAACGGTGAAAGGGTCGAGCTGGACATCCTGCGCCATCCGGGAGCGGCCGCCGTCGTCCCATTCCTTTCGCAGACGGAAGTGCTGCTGATCCGGCAGTACCGGCACGCCGCCGGTGGCACCATCCTCGAGGTACCCGCAGGAAAGCTCGACGGAGAGGACCCGGCGGTGTGTGCGGCGCGCGAACTTGAGGCGGTCGATACCCGTGACACGCTCCGGCAGCGGC
>DAIOWK010000243.1:0-5735 GCA_036758525.1 Myxococcota bacterium | reverse complement strand
GCGACGGAGAGAAATAAACAGCTAGAGCTGGCAGGCCTCTTCAGAGGGCTCTCGGCACCCATGGCGCGCAGCGCCACCGCCGCGACGTAACCGCCGAGGGGCCCCCACACTTCCCAATTCGGCGAGAGCGTTGCGCGGTAGCGCCCGGCCTCTCCCAAGACCGCGGTGTCTGCTGAAAAGTCTGCCACGACCTCACCCACGGACCTTCCGGCTGTGCGAAGCCGGACGTGGCCTATCCTAGCATCGCGCGCAGGCTCCCTTCGGGAGCTCCCGGGCTCAAGCTCTCGCGCGGACGGAGACATAGAAGATGCGATCCCCCGTAGGTGTCTCCTGCCATCGGGCACGCCGGCCCCACCGAGTCACGGCGTTTCTCGGCCTCGCCGTCCTTGTGCTCGCGAGCACTGCGCTGCTCCCGCCTGCTCCCGGTGCGCGCGCGGTGGAGCGTGGGACGGAGGGACCTCTCCCGCCGCTCTCGCACCGCGGCCGCTGGCTCACCGACGCAACGGGCCGGGTCGTTTTGCTCCACGGCTTTAGCGACGTGGCCAAGACCGCGCCGTTCTATCCCGCGGCCTTCGGGTTCGGTGAAAACGACGCGGCATTTCTCCAGCAAGAAGGCTTCACCGCGCTTCGCCTTGGGGTGGAGTTTCAGGGTCTCATGCCGACGCCTGGCGAGGTGGACGAATCGTATATCGAGGCTCTCGCAGAGACGGTCGAGATCCTGAGCCGCCACCATATCTTTGTGTTGCTCGACTTCCATCAGGACGGGTTCTCACCGTTCTTTGTCGGAGGAAACGGGTTTCCCGCCTGGATGGTGATCACCGACGGTCTGCCGAATCCCCCCGTCGGCTTCCCGTTCTACTACGTCGCGAATCCCGCCCTGCAGCGGGCCTTTGAGCACTTCTGGGCCGATAGCCCGGGTCCCGATGGCATCGCCCTCCAAGACTACTTTGTGAAGGGACTCGTGCGCGTGGTCCAGCGCTTCGCGGGCAATCCCTGGGTGCTCGGCTACGAGCTCATGAACGAGCCCTTCCCCGGGGCCGATTTCTCGCCGTGCCTCTCCCCAGAAGGCTGCGCGCCACTCGAACAAGAGCGCTTGGTGCCCTTCTACCAGAAGGCGACCGCTGCGGTACGACGCGTCACCCGAGACCAGTTCGTCTTCGTCGAGCCTTTCGTGCTCTTCAATTTTGGTCTCGCGCCGACGTCGCTCCCCGGCGCCGGATCGGGCGACGCGCTCTCGATTCACTCCTACGCAGTGGATCTCGCGGGGGAGCTCGGTGTGCTCGCCTATGGCTCGGAGGCAGCGGAGCGCGATGGAGCCGCGATCCTCGTGACCGAGTTCGGTGCGACAAACGATCCGGTGACGCTTGAGCGCCTTAGTGCTGAGATGGAAGCGCAGATCTTGCCCTGGCTCGAATGGGCCTACACCGATCTGATCGCGGATCTGACGCAGCCCCCAGGACCGACCAATCTGCAAAGTCCTGCGGCCTTTGCGGCGTTGGTGCGTCCCTACCCGGTCGCCGTGGCGGGAACGCCCTCGAGTCTCGCGTTTGACCCAGCGACCGGCAACTTCGACTTCTCCTACACCACGACTGCACCCGGCGGCGAAGCGTATCCTCGCTGGCTCCCGACGGCGCTCTCGATTCCCGCGCTTCAGTATCCGCAGGGCTACCACGTCACAGTGACGGGTGCTCGGGTCGTATCCCGGCCGTGTGCAGCGCTTCTCCTCCTGCGGACTCGCGCGCATGCCGAAAAGGTGTCTCTTGAGGTCACCCCGAGCGCGACGCCGCGCTGTGCTGCACGCGACCCAAAAGTCGCAGCAGACCATCGAGAATCGTGAGCGGGTGAGGGGGGCAGCCCGGGACGTACAGGTCCACGGGGAGATCAGGCGGGACGCCGTCGTGGGAAGCCTCTGCGCCGGCGAAAGGCCCGCCGCTAATCGCGCACGCTCCCACAGCGATCACGATCTTGGGTGCGGGCACCGCGGCGTAGGTCTCCCGGAGCGCGCGTTCCATGTTGCGGGTCACCGGGCCCGTGATGACGATGCCGTCCGCGTGGCGGGGTGAGGCCACAAACTGGATCCCAAAGCGGCCTAGGTCGAAGACCACGTTTCCCGTCGCCACGAGCTCCGCCTCACAGCCGCTGCAGCCGCCCGCAGAGACTTGGCGGAGCCTGAGCGAGCGTCCGAGGAGGCTTCGCATCTTGACGTCGAGCGCTCTCGCGAGGCTGGCTTCGCCATCCGACACCAGAAGCTCGGCACGGGAACGGGCCGCGAGGCGATGGTCCCCGTGGTAGACGATGGCCTTCTCCGGGCAGGCCTCCTGACAGAGGGTGCAGAAGAGACACGCGCCCAGGTCGATCTGGAGGGGCTCTTGCGAAATGGCGTTTGTCGGGCAGGCCTCTGCGCAGGCACGGCAGCCATCGCGACACTTCGACGATTCAAGCGTCGGGCGGCCGCGGAACCGCGCCGGGAGCGGAGCCGGTCCCAAGGGAAGGCTCGACGTCCGGTATCCCTGGCGCAGGCGCGAGCGCAAAAGCCTCCACATCGGCTCAGCCTCCCCGTGAAAGACGCAGGTTCCGCGACGCAGCGCGCCCCTCCCGGTCCCGCTCCACGCGGTGGGTCCACGGGCCTCTCCGGTTCCTCAAAGATCATGCCCCGCATAGGAGAGATTGAAGCTCTTGTTGCAAAGCGGAAAATCGGAAATCTGATCCCCGCGGAGCGCCATCGCCAGCCCGAACCAGTTGTGAAAGGAAGGATCGACGATCTTGTAGCCGGCCAGTCGGCCGTCGCGATCGGTCGTGGCGATGTGAACGATTTCCCCGCGCCAGCCTTCCACCATCGACACCACCACGGCCTCGGCGCGAAAAGGTGCGCTCTCCACAAACAGCACCTCCTCCGGGAGCTCTGTCAGCTGCTCGCGCAAGAACGTGATCGAGCGCTGCGTTTCGAGCCAGCGCACGAGCGCGCGGGCCATGACATCGCCGGAGTCGACAAGCGCCACGGGAATGTGAACGAAGCGGTAGATGCCAAAGGGGTGATCACGACGGACGTCGCGGTCACATGCACTTGCCCGGGCGACGGGTCCCACAAGACCGAGTGTCTGCGCGACCTCGTGTGTCACGACGCCCGTGTGCTCGAAGCGCGAACAGATCGTAGGAGTATCGAAGGTGAGCTCCGCCGTATCCTTCAGGTCCCGCTCGGCGCTCGCCAGCCGATCGAGAAAGTCCTTGCGCTTCTCCGCGCACAGCCCGAAGCGGATCCCGCCCGGCCTGAGCAGGCTTCGACCGAAACGATTGCCCGAAAGCTCCATCAGCAGGTTCAGGAACTCGCCCCGCAACCGCCCAAACCAGGACGCACCGGGCAGGTAGCCGACGTCGTTACATAGGGCGCCAAGGTCTCCCACGTGGTTCGCGACACGTTCGAGCTCGAGGGCGATGCCCCGCACGGCCTGGGCGTAGAGCGGGACGTCCGTCGCGGAAAGGGCTTCGATGCCCTTGCAGTACGCGAGGGCGTGACCTACGGCGGTGTCGCCGGCGATCGATTCGGCCACCACAAGGCGCCGCGCCGGCAACGAACGGAGCAACAAGGATTCCGCCCCGCGATGCTGGTAGCCGAGTTGAATCTCGAGGTGCCGCACGATCTCGCCGTGGCATTGGAAGCGAAAGTGGCCAGGTTCGATCACGCCGGCATGCACGGGCCCGACGGCGACTTCATGGATCCCGGTTCCTTCGACACGGAAGAAGGGGTGGGGGCGGAGTCCAGTGCGCTCCCCTTTGCTCGGCGGAGCGAGATCCGCATGCTCGCGCAGGGGTTTCAGCCACGGATGTCCTTGCGGTTCGATCCCGTGTTGCTCGAAGAGCTCCCGCTCGAAGGCCTGTGCCTCGGGCAGATCGGCCGTAAGCGCCGGGTAGCTCCGGGTCTCTGGGAGCTCCATGCAGAGAAGCCCAATCCGCGATCGAGCGTCGTCTCCGAGGACGGCTACGAGCTCGCTCGGGCTCCCTGCGTTCGGGCCTCGGCGCGGGGGGAGTACGCACAGCGCCAGGAGCCTGCCGCCGTCCCTGCAGACGCGCTGGCAGGCACCGCGAAAGCGGAGGGGCGGGAGCCTGGGCAGCTCGGCGAGTGCCATGCTCAGGCCATTCTTGCCCCACACGAGGTCGCCCGGGCTCTCGCTTCCCTGGCTTGCTCGGTGCTCCTCTGAACGCTCGACCATGGCCTAGCCCCCGAGCATTCCAGCCGCCCTGTGGAGGGCGTCTGCGAGGAAGGAGGGGATGTAGAGGCCCATCACGAGTGCGGCGCTTGCCAGCGCGAGGGGCGGGAGGACGGAGAGCCGGCTTTCCGCGCTGCGCCGCTCTTGGATGCTCCCTGGGCCCGAAAGCATCGGCAACAAAACGCCCGCCATTCCGAGGAAAGCCAGCCCCAAAAGCGAAACAAAGAGAACTCCGAGCCAGGCGTGGGCTCCCGCCAGAGCGGATTGGAAAATCAGGAACTCGCTCCAGAACGGTCCGAACGGCGGCACACCTCCGATCGCGAGAAAAAGTGCGAGGAGCAGGACACCCGTCTCGGGCAGGCGCCCGAGCACGCCGCGCACGTCTCGCGCCAGCGTGGTCCCGAAGGAGCGCAAGACATTCCCAGCCAGGAAGAACAGGCCCGCCTTGCAAAGCGAGTGGTTCACGGCGTGGAGCAAAGCCCCGTAGCTTGCAGCCCCTCCCAGTCCCATGCCGACCGACATAATCCCCATGTTCTCGATGCTCGAGTAGGCAAACAGACGCTTGTAGTCGCGCTGGCTCAGCATGAAGGCCGACGCCAGGAGCAAAGAGGCCATGCCTAGAACGATCAGCAGAGTCCGGGCGAACTGCGAATCGCCAGACGCCAAGCACACCTGGTAGAAGCGCAAGATCGCAAGGAACGCGCAGTTGAGAAGCGCCCCGGAGAGCAGCGCCGACACCGGCGAGGGTGCCTCACTGTGGGTATCGGGAAGCCAGGTGTGGAGGGGTGCCAGGCCCATCTTCGTGCCGTAGCCCACGAGCGCCAGCACGAAAGCAGCCCTGAGCCAGGGCCGGGCCATGAACGGTGCGGCACGGCTAAGACCCGAGAGCGTAAGGTCCGAGGCTCCGACCGAACTCCCGGCCGCCGCGATTCCAAGGAAGAAGGTTCCAAGGAGCGCCAGCGCAATTCCCACCGAGCACACGAGCAGGTACTTCCAGGTGGCTTCAAGGGCTCCGCGACGGCGATAGAAATACACGAGGGGAGCGCTGGCGAGGGTCGTCCCTTCCACGGCCGCCCACATGAGCGCGAGGTGCTGGGTCACTGCCACCAAGGTCATTGCCGAGAGGAACCAGAGCAGGCAGGGAATGAATCGCTGAAGGGCAGCCGGCTTGTCGTGCGTACCGTGCAGGATGTAGGGAATGGTGTAGAGCGAAGCACTCAAAAAAATCACGCTGGTGATCGACAGAAAGAGAAGCCCCGGGACGTCGAGCTCGAGCAGGCGATCGAGCTCCGGGCCAGATTCACCGGTCCACAGGTATGCCGTCGCCAGGAGGTGCGCGAGCGCCGTTCCGACGAGAAGAACCAGATCGATCCGCAGGTCTTTGCTGTAAAGCGCAAGAACTCCGAAGATCGCCGGAACGATCACGAGCAAAGAGAGCATCGGCATTAGTCCTTCAGCGCGGACAAGAGTTCTGTGTCGATATGATCGAACGCCCGGCTGATGTGATGGATCGCGATCCCCATCACGAAG
>DAIOWK010000242.1:0-5746 GCA_036758525.1 Myxococcota bacterium | reverse complement strand
ACCCACCCGGGCGAACTCACCCTGATCGATACCGGGGTGAAATCGCCCGCGGCGTTCGACGCGCTGCGGAAGGGTTTCAAGGAATACGGCTACTCCCTCGAGGAGGTGCGGCGCATCCTGGTCACCCACGCCCACATGGACCACTACGGCCAGGCCCGGCGTCTGCGCGAGATCTCGGGGGCCACGGTCTACGCCTCCGAGCTCGAGAGCGAGCGCATGAAGACCCACTGGTCGCCCTCCGCACAGCGCGACGAGCGTATTCTCGCCGCCTTCGAGCGCTGGGGAGTGCCTCCGCAGGTGGCGCGGAGCGACGCAGGCATGAGCGACCTCTCCAAACAGCTCCAGGACCCGATGGATGTGGACGTTGTTCTCGGCGAGGGCGACCGCGTCGAAATCGGCGACTGGACACTCGAGGTGATGGACACACCGGGTCACTGCGAGGGTCACATCGTCTTCTACGAGCGCGATACACGCGTGCTCTTCTCTGGCGACCATCTCCTCACGGACATCTCGCCGGTTCCTCTCCTTTCTTTTCCCAAGCGCGAGGGCGAGCCTCGGCCGAAGAGCCTGGCTCGTTTCATGCAATCCCTCGTCAAGGTCGAGGCGCTGGACTGCGAGATCACCTTCCCCTCGCACGGGGATGTGATTCTCGATCATCGCAAGCTGATCGCCGGCTACCGTCTGCACCACGAGCGAAGGGCGCTCCAGCTGGCGCGCATGCTGGCCGCCGGGCCGCGCACGGCCTTCGAGCTCGCGACCCGGATGTTCCCGCGCCACTACGCGACGCAGCTCTTCCTCGTGCTCTCGGAGGTGATCGGTCACCTCGACATCCTCGTCGACGAGGGCACGGTGCGAATCGAGGAGAAGGCGGGCGTCGAGTACGCTCATCTTGCGCGTCCATGTGGGTAAGCAAGGTCAACGAGCTGATCGGGTCGTCACCCGAAGGCTTTGAGCAGGCCGCGAAGCAAGTGATTGCCCGGGCGAATCGCACGCTGCGCGGGATCACCGGTATCGAGGTGATCGAGAAGCGTGTCAAGATTCAGGAAGGCGAGATCGCCGAGTACCGTGTGCGGCTGCGGCTCGTCTTCGACATGGCACCCGAGACGGTCCTCCACTGGTAGGGAGTCCACCATCCAATGGCCATCGCTTCGGTCTCGACCATCACCTCCGCCTCGCCCATCGGCTGGCAGGACGCCATTCAGCGCGGATTCGATCGGGCACGCAAGACGCTGCGCAATATCACCGGGCTTCAGGTCGTCGAGGAGAAAGCCCGCGTGGAGGACGGCAAGATCACCGAGTTTCTCGTCACCCTCCGCGTCATCTTCATCCTCGACGAGAACCCCCGCTAGAAAGAGGCCGGAAGGCTCGGAGGCAGGCGTGCGCGAAGAGCCGCGAGCTGTCCCGGCGATTGTGGCGGCCGGTGACCGCCGGGCGGCGAAGGCCGTCCACGGAGAAAGCAAGGTCTACCTGGAGATCGGGGGCCGGCCGCTGGTCGCCCATGTGGTGGCGACGCTGCAGCGTGTTCCCGAAGTGTCCGAGGTCTGGGTGGTGGGCGACCCCGACCGCCTCGCCGCTGCCCTCGGCCAAGAGGACGTCGCAGCGGAGATCCGCAAGCCTCTCCATATTGTTCCCCAGTTCCGGAACCTCTATGAGAACGCCTGGCAGAGCTTCCGGCGCGTCCTCCCGGGCGCTCCGCCCGAAGGGCGCGATCCGGTGGGGAGCGACCTCGACCAGCGCGTCGTCTATCTCTCCGCCGATCTGCCCTTCGCGACGGCGCAAGAGATCTCGGAATTCATCCGACGCGGGATGGAGCTCGGCTGCGATTACGCGGTCGGGCTCGTGACCGAGGAGTCGATGGCGCCCTTCTATCCCACAGCGGGCGAGCCGGGAATCCGCATGGCGTATTTCAATCTCCGAGAAGGCCGCTTTCGGCAGAGCAACCTGCATCTTGCAAAGCCGGCGCGTCTTTTGAACCGACACTACATCGAGGACCTGTACGAGCACCGCTACCAGAAACAGTGGGGCCAGATCCTGGGCCTCGCGTTCCGCTTGCTGCGCGTGGAGCAGGGCGGGCTGCGGATCCTCTTCTATTACGCGCTGATGCACCTTGCGGGTATGGCGGACCGCTCGGGTCTGCGCAGGCTCGCGGACTGGCTGCGCCGCTTCATCTCGATTGCGCGGGTCGAGGGCACACTCGGCTCGCTGGTGCGCGCTTCGCTGCGCTTTGTGGTGACGGACGTCGGCGGGTGCGCGGTCGATATCGACAACGAGCACGACTGCGACGCCGCGCGAGCCCGCTTTTCCGAGTGGCGCAAGCAGCAGGAAGTGCGGGCCGAAGCGCTCTACGGCCCGCTCCTCCTGCCCGCCGGAGAGGCGCCCGACTCGCAGCTGCCCGGCCCGCCCGGGAGAGGGGAGGGCTAGTGCGGGCCGAGGACGTGGCGGCCGAGGTGCGCAGGGCGGCGGGTCTTTTCGACTTGCCCGCGCGGGGGGTGCTCGCCGTCCAGGGGGGCGACCGTACGCGCTGGCTCAATGGAATGATCAGCAACGACGTGGCTCGCCTTCTGCCCGGTCCCCGAGCCTCGGGCTGCTACGCCATGCTCCTCACGCCGCAGGGCCGAATCGTCGCTGACCTCCACGTGCTGCTGCGACCGGAGGAGCTCTGGCTCGAGCTTCCGCAAGCCGACATCCCCGTCGTCCGCGAGCGCCTCGCAAAGCTGATCATCGCCGATCATGTGAAGCTCGTGGATCGAAGCCACGAAATCGGACGTCTTGGCGTGGAGGGCCCGCAGGCCCTCTCCTTCGTGTGTGGCGTCCTCTCGCCGGGAGACCGCGCTGCGGCCGCCGCACTCGCCCCCGACGCGTGCGTGGAGGCGCGAATCGCAGGAGTGGACGTCGTGCTCTGTGCCTTTGGCTGGACGGGGGAGCGCGCGCTGCAGCTCTTCGTTCCCGGACCGGCTGCCGCGCGGGACAAGGTGCGAGACGCACTCCTTGCGGCAGCTGCGGACCATGGGCTCGTCCGCGGGTCCGACGAGGTCCTCGAGATTCTGCGCGTCGAAGCGGGGATCCCGAGACTTCATGCGGAGCTTTCGGAGGAGGTGCTGCCCCCCGAGGCGCGCCTCGAGCGTGCAGTCTCCTACACCAAGGGCTGTTACACGGGGCAAGAGATCGTCGCTCGTCTTCGCTCCCGCGGGCAGGTCGCGCATCTTCTGGTCGGGGTCGCAGCGGACGGGGGAAGCACGCCGCAGCGGGGAGACGCGGTCCAGGTCTCCGGCGAGGTGGTCGGTGAGGTGACGAGCGCGGTGCACTCGCCGTCCGCCGGGCCGATCGCCCTGGCCTTCGTGCGCCGCCCGCACGCGGAGCCCGGCACCGTCGTTCGCGTCGGGGCCGGCCCAGGCCGGGTGGTGGCGCTGCCCTTCGTTTCACCCGCGCCCGCGGCTGCGTCGTGAGGGGCGCGATCCTCGTTTTTGCCAAGGCACCGCGCCCGGGCCTCGTGAAGACGCGCATGACGCCTCCCTTCTCGCCCTCCGAGGCCGCGGAGTTCTACGCCTGCCTTCTCGATGATGTGCTCGAGGCGACTGCCGAGAGTGCCCGCCGCCTCGGGCTCGACGCGGTGGTTGCGGTTCATCCGGCTGAGGCGTGCGCGGAGATCGCGCGCCGCGCCCCGCCCACCTTTCGCGTCGTTGCGCAATGTGGGCAGGATCTTGCGCAGCGTATGCGTTGGGCGGTCTCCGAGGCCGCAGCCGGGGGCTTTAGCCCAGTGCTGCTCCGGGGAAGCGATAGCCCGACCCTTGGTGAAGGCACGATCGAAGAAGCCCTCGCGACCCTCAAGGGGGCAGATGTGGTGATTTCACCAGATCTCGACGGAGGGTATAACCTGATCGGTCTTCGGACTCCTGCGCCTGCGCTCTTCGACCATCCGATGAGCACGGGCTCGGTGGTCGCCGACACCCTCGCCAGCGCCTCACGCCTCGGCCTGCGAGCGCGGGTTTTGGCCGGGGGCTTTGACCTCGACACCGCAGCGGATCTGCGCTGGTTGGCCGAGGCACGGCGCAGCGGCACCCCCCCGTGTCCCAGGACCCTCAGCTTTCTCGACGAGCATGCCTTGTGGCGCCATGTCGCCTTCCCGCCCCGCTCGGTGTAGGCGTACCCTTGCCAATGAAATGGGCAGGCCTTGGCGCGGATTCTGGCAATTTTCCGGCTGCGAACTGCTCTACGATCATGTACTTAAGGCCTGCAGTGGCAAGGCGATTGCACCTCGGCAACCTACGGCCCTTGTCCGTGATGGCGGAAGTGCGTTAACAACCCGTGGAGGGGGGTACTCACATGCATTGGCATCGCAAACTCTTGACCTTGGCGGCGCTAGGAGCGCTCGGCGTACCGCAGCTGGCCGCCGCCGACGATGTCCAAAACCAGCTCACGCAGATGCAGCAGCGGATGAACCAGCTCGAAGATAAGTTGCAGGCAACGACGGACCAGCTCCAGGCGACGGAGAAGAAGTCGGAAGAGCAGCAGCAGGTGATCGACCGTGCCGGTCTCAAAGACACCAAAACCGGTTCTTCGAAGATCGCCTCGTTCCTAGACACCCTCACGATTGGTGGCTGGCTAAGCACCAGCTACTGGTACAACGCCAACGCTCCGGCCTCGGGCAATCTCAAGAATGCCAACACAGGAGGGGGGTCGAATCCGACCAACCCCGATGCGAACAGCTTCAACTTCGAGCAGCTGTGGTTTGAGCTGGAGCGACCGATCAGCCCCGATGCCCGAGCGGGCTTCCGGGCGGACATCGCGTTCGGCCAGATCGCGAGCATCTTGAATCAGATCAACGCCGGAACGAACTGCAGCAACACCGCGACAGGCTCTGTCACCGCACCCACTCTGATTCAAACGGCGCCGGGCGCGGCACCCAGAACACCGAACGTGCTGAACGGTATGATTGTTGCGTCCTCAGCGAGCGCCCAGAACACCGCACGCAATACGTGCAACACGAGCTCGTCGGTGTATATCGACCAGGCCTACGTGCAGTACTTGATTCCGTGGGGTGATATCACGTTCAAGGCAGGTCAGTTCGGGACGCTGATTGGATACGAGGTGCCCCAGGCCCCGTACAACTGGCAGGTCTCGCGAGGCCTCCTCTTCTCTCTGTTCCAGCCCATCAATCACGTCGGACTCCTTCTGTCGAAGACCTACGACAACGGCATCGACTGGGGCATTGGCGGCGTGAATGGCTTCGGCGGGCCGATCGGCCTAAATGGCGGTCAGAACTCGCCGGACAACAACGAGAGCAAGAGCATCCTCGCCCACGTGGGTCTGACGGGTGACATTGGCGGCGTCTCCATCCAGGCCCTGTGGGGCCCGGAGGCCACCGGGAACGATCACCAGACGCGCACCACGATCGACTTTATCGCTCACATGAAGCCGTGGGACTGGGGACCGGAAGTCGCTCTGAACGCGGACTACGCGATCTTGAACGGGAACCTGCCGAGCACGATCAATGGTGTCCCGACGGGCTTCCGGCCGGGCGCGCAGTACAGCCCAGACGCCTGGGGTGCAGCGCTCTACGCCAGGCAGGCCATCACGGACAAGCTCGGTGTAAGCGTTCGTGGCGAGTACATCCAGGACCACAACAGCTTCTTCTGCGTACAGACCGGGTTCTTCTGCACCGTCGTTCCGATCCCTGGCGGGACGTTCGCGCAGGTCAGTCCTGGGGCGCCGCTTGGCTTCCCGAACGACAACGCAAAGGTGTATG
>DAIOWK010000241.1:0-5748 GCA_036758525.1 Myxococcota bacterium | reverse complement strand
TGAGAGAGATCTTAGAGAGGGAGCGCTCAGTCCTCGGAGGCGGGGACGACGTATCGCTTACCGTCCTGGTTGAGCCAGCCGTCCTGCTTCAGCTCCTTCACCACGCGGGTCACGGTCTCGCGCGAGGTTCCGATCATGTCGGCGATCTGCTGGTGCGTAAGCGCCGCCGTGGTTCGGCGCTCGGGGTCGTCGGCGCTCTCCTGGGCGAGTCGCCGAAGGAGGCCCTTGGTGCGCTCCTTTACGCGCTGGAAGGAGAGGGAGCTCGCCTGCTCATCCACTTCGCGCAGGCGACGCACCAGCTCTTGGATCACCGCCATCGCAAGATCCGGACTCGTCCGCAGGGCGTTTAGAAAGTCGGTCCTGGAGAGTGCGAGGAGTCGAACGGGCTTTAGGGTTTTCACAGAGGCGATGCGCGGCGCCCGGTCGAGGAGGGCCATCTCCCCGAAGAAGCCACCTTCGTCGAGGAAGTTCAGGATCTTCTCGCGGCCTTCGTCCGAGAGCTTTGTCACCTTTACCCGCCCCTCGCGGATCACGTACATATAGTCGCCGGGAAGACCCTCTTCGACGATCGTCGTGTTGCGGGCGTAGCGGCGTTCGATGAGGAGCGAAGCGATGAGCTCGAGATCCGCGTCACTCACCTGCGAGAAGAGGGGAATCGCGCGCAGCGATTCCAGGGCTTCCTTACCGCGCGTAGGATTTGAGTTCGTCAGAGTAGATCCTCCCGCCCGCGGGCTCTAAGGGTATCGACGATGCGGCGCACGTGCTGGCTCTCCTCAAGACGGGCGACGAGGAGCGCATCGGGGGTATCGATCACAGCGAGGCCTTCGACGCCGAGAAGGGCCACCGTGCGACGCGCGCTCAAGACCAGGTTGCCGTGGGCTTCCTCGAAAACCACATCCCCTCCAATCACCCGATTGGTCCGTCCCGCGACTCCGAGGTGCTCAGCCAGCGATGCCCAGCTCCCGACGTCGCTCCAGTGGAAGTCGACGGGGAGCGTCCAGACCCGGCGGCTGCGCTCGAGGACCGCCACATCCACCGGAAGGGACGGCGCTGCCGCGTAGGCGGCTTCGAGCACTCGCTTCGAGAGCGGGCCCTTCCCCGCTGCGCGTACCGGCGCAAGCGCCGAGTGGATCTGCGGGGCGTGCTCTTCGATCTCCTCGAGGATTGCACGAGCGCTCCAAACGAAGATCCCCGCGTTCCACAAAAAGCTGCCGCGCCGGAGAAAGGCCCGGGCCCTCTTCGCATCGGGCTTTTCGACAAAACGGCGCACCCGATGAAGGCCAGGGAAGCCCGGTGCCGCCGGGCCACGCTCAATATACCCATAGCCGGTCTCGGCTCGCGTAGGCCGGACGCCAAGGGTGAGGAGCACCTGCGCATCGGCGACCGCCGGCAAGGCACCGGCAATCGCCCGTGCGAATGCGGCGCCATCGGGAATCACGTGGTCCGCGGGAAGAATGACCAGGAGCCCCTCGGGATCGCGCGCCGCGATGCGCGTCGCCGCGAGAGCGACTGCGGGCGCCGTATTGCGCCGGCGCGGCTCGACGAGGGTTCGGGAGGAGGGAAGCCCGGCTTCGCGGCGCATGGCCACCGCATGCTCGGGTCCGCAGACGAGCCAGACCTGGTCTTTTGGGACGCAGCGGACCGCGCGTTCCACAGTCGCGGCGAGGAGCGTCTCGCGGCCCCCCACCCTAAGGAGCGGCTTTGGATGGTGGCGGCGAGAGTGCGGCCAGAAACGCTCGCCTGCGCCACCCGCGAGGATCACCGCGTGGGTTCGGCGCCGAAGCGCGGAGAGACCCGCCATTGGACGGCGCGGCCTTAGACGCGCCCCACGCAGGTGTACGCGAAGCCCGCCGCACGCATGGGTTCGGGCTCGTACACGTTGCGCAGGTCAATGACCACCGGCGTGCGAAGGAGGCTCTTCACGCGCTCGAGATCGAGCATTCGAAACTGGTTCCACTCGGTGATGATCACGAGCGCGTCCGCACCCTGGCAGGCCTCGTACTCGTTTTGACACATCTGGACCTCGGGCAAGAGCTTTTGCGCCTTCGACATGGCCGCCGGGTCGTAGGCTCGGACCCGTGCGCCGCGTGAGATCAGCGACTGCACGATTTCCACCGCCGGAGCGTCCCGCATGTCATCGGTCTCGGGCTTAAACGAAAGACCCAGGACACCGACGGTCTTCCCGGACACATCGCCTTTCATGGCGCTGACTATTTTCTCAACCATGCGCCAGCGCTGGCGGTCATTCACGCGGATCACGGCCTCGATGATCTCGAGCTCGTCGCCGACCTCGCGCGCATAGTGTGCGGCCGAGCGTGTGTCCTTCGGGAAGCAGGATCCTCCGAAGCCCGGACCGGGATGCAGGAACTTGGGACCGATCCTGCCGTCGAGTCCGATGCCCCGTGAGATTGCGTGGACGTCGCCCCCGATCCGCTCGCAGAGGTTTGCGAACTCGTTGATGAAGGAGACTTTCATCGCAAGGAAGGAGTTGGCAGCGTATTTCGTGAGCTCCGCGGTCGGAATGTTCGTCAGGACGAAGGGCGCTTGGATGAGATAGAGCGGCCGGAAGAGATCCTTCAGAATGGCCGCGGCCTCGTCGTCTTCGGTGCCAATCACGACGCGATCCGGCCGCATGAAGTCCTGGATCGCAGCCCCCTCCCGCAGAAACTCTGGATTCGAGGCCACGCTGAAACGCACCTTCTTCTTGGCAGTGCGGAGCTCCTCCTGGATCAGCTCCTTCACACGCTGAGAGGTGCCCACGGGTACCGTGCTCTTGGTCACGACCACCTTGTAGCTATCCATGGCGCGGCCAATCTCGCGAGCCACCGCCTCGACGTGGGAGAGGTCGGTGCTTCCGTCGGCACGCGGCGGCGTCCCCACGGCGATAAAGAGGACGAGTGCCCCCGAGACGGCCTCCGCCGTATTGGTGGTGAAGGAGAGGCGGCCGCCCTGCACGTTGCGGTGGACCAGGGTATCGAGGCCCGGCTCGTAGATCGGGATCTCACCCCGCTGCAGAGCCTTAATCTTCTCCTCGTTGTTGTCCGCGCACACGACCGTAACGCCAAACTCCGCAAAGCAAGCGCCGGTCACGAGACCGACGTAGCCGGTCCCAACGACACAGATGTTCATACCCTTACCCCTCTGGCAAACACCGCGCGGCCCTGCGGGCGTTCAGGCTCGAAAGCTCTCGATCGTCTTCGCGAGCCCAAGCTTGAGCTCGACTGCGGGAGCGTAGCCGAGAAGCTCCCGGGCGCGGTCGAGGCTTGCAAGACTGTGACGCACGTCACCAACCCGCGCCTTTTCGTGGATGGCCTCGACCTTCGCGCCGGTTTGCGACCGAATCGCCGCAAAGAGCTGGTTGAGGCTCGTGCGACGGCCCCCCGCCACGTTGATCACGCTACCCGCGGCGCCCGCTGCACGGGACGCAAGAACATTGGCCTCCACGGCATCCGATACGAACGTGAAGTCCCGGGTTTGCTCCCCATCCCCATAGATCCGGGGAGACTCACCGTGGAGGCAAGCGCGGATAAAGCGCGGGATCACCGCCGCATACTCGCTCTCGGGATTCTGCCGCGGACCAAAGACGTTGAAGTACCGAAGCGCCACGGTCTCGAGGCCATAGAGCTCGTGGTAGAGCCTGCAGTAGACCTCTCCCGCGTATTTCTGGAGCGCATACGGCGAGAGGGGTATTGCGGGCATGCTTTCCACCTTGGGGAGAGTCTCCGTGTTGCCGTAGGCAGAAGACGATGCGGCAAACACCACACGTCGAACGCCCATCTGGCGCGCCGTTTCGAGGACGAGAAGCGTTCCATCGATGTTTACGCTGTTCGTCCGCACTGGCTCGGCGACACTTCGGGGCACCGAAGGCACCGCCGCCTCATGAAAGACGACGTCGCATCCCCGGGTCGCCCGAGCCAGGACTTCGCCGTCGCAGATACTTCCCCGGATCATTTCGATCTTGGGCTTTGCGCTCTCGAGGTTGACCTCTCGTCCACTCGAGAAGTCATCGAGCACGCGTACCTCATGGCCGTCTGCCAGAAGGCGATCGACGAGGTGGCTCCCGATGAAGCCCGCGCCGCCCGTCACAAGGGCGCGCGACCTCTCAAGACCGCTTTTCACTGCCGCTCCTTCAGCCACCGCGCGAAGTGCCCGATTCCGACCTCAAGGGGAGTCTTGGGGGCATAGCCGAGCGCCTGCCGCGCTGCGGAGATATCCGCGAACGTGCGGGAAACATCGCCAATCTGCCGTGGAAGCCATTCAATCTCTGCCGTGATGCCGAGCGCCTTCTCGAGGAGACGCACGATCTCAAGGACGGAGCACATCCTCCCAGCACCGAAGTTCAGGATCGAGAAACCGAGTGGCTGGTCGAGTGCAAGTACGAGCCCGTCCACGAGGTCCTGGACATAGGTGAAGTCCCGCACGCTAGATCCATCGCCGAACACGGGGACAGGCTTTCCAGCAAGCATCCTCTCGGCGAAGCGCCGGATCGCAAGATCCGGCCGCTGCCGTGGCCCGTAGGCGGTAAAGATCCGCGCGCACGTCACGGTGATTCCCTGGGTGTGGTGAAAGCTGTGGGCGATGAGCTCGCACGCGCGCTTCGTCGCCGCGTAAGGCGAAATCGGCCGCTCCACGGGATCGTTCTCACGAAAGGCACCCTCGCTGCGCTCGCCGTAGACCGACGACGAGGAGGCGAAGACGACGTGGGGGACTCCCGCACGGACTGCCGCCTCGAGAACGCAGGCCGTGCCGCGCACATTCACGTCGGCGTAGTGTGCGGGGCGTTCGAGGCTCGGGCGGACACCGGCCAGGCCCGCCAGGTGAACAATCGCGGAAAATCCGCCCCCCGAGAGAATCTGTTCCAGAACTTTAGGATCCCGGATATCGCCGCGCTCTAGCTCAAAATGCGGACTCTGTTGGGCAGCGCGAAGGTTCGCTTGTTTCTCCGCTTCGGGATAGTAGGGATCAAAGGAATCGAGAACCGTGAGGTCGAGGCCGTCTGCGAGGAGCCGATCCACGAGCGTAGAGCCAATGAAGCCGGCACCACCCGTCACCAGGACACGACCCGACCGAGGATTCATCGCGACCCCGGATCGCCACGACGCCGACCGCTTAGCCGCTCCTGTGCCTCGAGATCTGCCTCCACCATAATTCTCACGAGCTCTTCAAACTGAGTCTGCGCGCTCCACCCGAGCTCTCTTCGCGCCTTGGTGGGATCGGCAAGCAGCGTGTCCACCTCCGCAGGCCGGAGGCGTGCCTTATCGAGGCGAACGAAGTCCTTCGGGTCGAGCCCTATGTGGCTAAACGCGGCCTCCACGAAGTTGCGCACGGAGTGCTGAACCCCAGTGCCAATCACGTAATCGGTGGGCTCGTCGCGCTGCAACATCCGCCACATCGCGTCGACATATTCGACCGCGTATCCCCAGTCCCGCCTTGCATCGAGGTTCCCGAGGAGAAGCTCATCCTGGAGGCCGAGCTTGATGCGAGCTACGCCTTCCGTAATCCGCCGCGTCGAAAACTCGCGGCCACGGCGCGGGGACTCGTGATTAAAGAGAATCCCCGACACTGCAAAGAGCCCGAAGCTCTCGCGGTAGTTGACCGTGATCCAGTGGCCGAAGAGTTTCGCCACGGCATAGGGGCTGCGAGGATAAAAAGGGGTCGTCTCGCACTGGGGTGTTTCGCGGACCTTGCCGAACATCTCCGAACTCGAGGCTTGATAGAAACGGATCTCGGAATCCACGATCCGCATGG
>DAIOWK010000240.1:0-5757 GCA_036758525.1 Myxococcota bacterium | reverse complement strand
TCACCAGTCGATCTGGAAGGACGGCAAGCCTCTGTTCGCCGGGACGAACTACGCCGGGCTCTCCGATCTCGCGCTCCACTACATTGGCGGGATCCTGAAGCACGCGAAGGCGATCGCCGCCTTCACGAACCCGACGGTGAACTCCTACAAGCGGCTCGTTCCGGGTTATGAGGCGCCGGTGAATCTCGCGTACTCGAGCCGAAATCGCTCGGCCGCCATCCGCATCCCGACCTACTCTCCGAGCCCGAAGGCGAAGCGCATCGAGGTGCGGTTCCCCGATCCGGCCTGCAACCCGTACCTTGGGTTCGCAGCCATGGCGATGGCGGGAATCGACGGGATCGAGAACAAGATCCACCCTGGCGAGCCCCTCGACAAGAACATCTATGCGCTGACCGCGGAGGAGAAGAAGAACGTGCCCTCGATGCCGGGGAGCCTCGAGGAGGCGCTGGCCCACCTTGAGGCCGACCACGATTTCCTCCTGAAGGACGACGTCTTCACGGAGGATCTCCTCGAGACCTGGACGGCCTACAAGCGCGAGGTCGAGATCGACCCGGTGCGCCTGCGCCCCCATCCTCACGAGTTCGAGCTCTATTTCGATTGCTAAGCCCGGGCGTCGTTCGGCGACGCCAGGCCCAGGGTGAGAGAAGAGCGGCGGTCGGGGCAAAACCCGGCCGCCGCTTTCTCTTGTGCGAACCTGCGCACGATTGCCCTGTTTTAGGCACGCCCTGCCGGCTCTTTGGGCACAGATTGCCCCATCCAGGTCCTTCGGGGCAGAAGAATTCAACCAAAGCGGGCTGAAGTCAGCCCACTCTTCAGTTTGAAATCGCTCCCATTTCATTTCGCAGCTTTTTGCAGAGCTGGTATCGGGCTTGCAATCCCCGGCTCGGGCTGCATGGCCCTACGAGGAGGTTCCCCCATGGTACTGGTTCGGCCGCGACGCCACGGCCTACTTGGCCTGCTGTTTGTGCTTTGTCTTGGAGTCGGCGTGGTGTCGTCTCCGCATTTCGCCTGGGCGGACGACGCGACGCCGGCCGCGACGCCGGCCCCGCCGCAGCCTGATCCGGCGGGTATCGCGACCGGCGACAAGGGCTCGGTCTTCGATGCGGGCGGCACCCCATTCGTCGTGTCGGAGCCCACGGACAAGACAGCACCGAACTATGCGGACCAGAAGAAGGCCTTTGACGAGTTCCAGGCAATGGCGGCAAAGGAGCCGCTCACGATGAAGCTTGCCGACTCCGTCGGCCACACGCGGATCGCCACGAACTTCACTTGGACGCTCAGCACCGGGTACCTCGTCCTCTTCATGCAGGCGGGGTTCGCACTTCTGACTTGCGGCCTCGTGCGTAAGAAGAACGCGGGCCATCTCATGATGCTGAACTTTGCGGCCTACGTCTTCGCCTTCATCGCCTACTACATCATGGGTTATGCCTTCCAGTTCGGCGCGGTCGCGATCAACGCCGCGCCAACGAACTTAGGAGGTATCCCCACCCTGAACTCGTTCCTGGTCGGGGACGGGTTCTGGGGCTTCATCGGAGGGAAGGGCTTCTTCCTCTCCGGCCCCGCCTACGACGTAGGGTCGAACGCGCTGACACTGTTCGAAGTGGTCTTCATGGAGACCGCGGCGTACATCATCGTCGGTGCGATCTGTGAGCGGATCACCTTCTGGGCCTTCATTCTGGCGCAGTTCGCCATGGGTGGGATCATCTACCCGATCTTCGGCTGCTGGGTGTGGGGCGGCGGCTGGCTCTCGCAGATCGGGAACACCTGGGGCCTCGGCCATGGCTACGTGGACTTCGCGGGCTCGACGGTGGTGCACGCCATCGGCGGCTATGCGGCGATGGCGCTGGCCATCATCCTTGGCCCCCGTCTTGGCAAGTACGGGCCAGACGGTAAGGTTCACGCCTTCCCAGCCCACAATATTGTGTTTGTGGTGACCGGCACCTTCATCCTGCTCTTCGGCTGGATGGGGTTCAACCCCGGCTCGACGCTGGGCTCGACAGACCTGCGGATCTCCGTGATCGCCATCAACACCAACCTGGCCGCCATCTTCGGCGCGGCCACGGCCATGGTCTTCTGGTGGCTGCGTTTCGGAAAGCCCGATATCTCGATGGCCTGCAACGGGATGCTCGCCGGGCTTGTGGCGATCACTGCGCCCTGCGCATTCGTGAATCCGAACTTTGCGGCCTTCATCGGGATCCTGGCGGGCCTGGTCGTCTGCACCGGCGTCCTAGTCAATGATCACATCTTCAAGATCGACGATCCGTGCGGCGCGATCTCCGTGCACGGCTACTGCGGAACGCTCGGCGGAATTTCCGTCGGGCTTTTCGCCGATGGCAAGTACGGTTCCGGCTGGAACGGCGTCGGGGCGACCGATTACCTCGGCGTGGCCGGGCAGGGCGTCACGGGTCTCCTCTACGGAGATACGCACCAGTTCATCGCCCAGCTCTTCGGAGCCAGCGTGAACATGGTGTGGGCGTTCGGTGTAACTTTTGTTCTCTTCAAGATCGTGAACGCAATGCGCAGCCTGCGCGTGTCGCCGGAAGTCGAGCTTGAGGGTCTGGATCTGCCGGAGTTCGGTGGGCTTGCCTACCCGGACGATCCGATGCCGATCAGCCTTGCGGCAGAGGCGGACCGGGTCTCGCGCAGCATGCCGGCCGGCAGCACCCTCGCCCCGCAGCGAGCGAGGTGAGCTAGGCGCGGCCAGAGCCGGGCCCCGGCGGCGAAAGCCGCCGGGGCCTTCGTCTTTCTCGCGACGACGAGGCTCCCCGCTTGAGCCTGCGCGCGCTCGGTCCCCTCGAGCGCCTGAGATCCGCTCCCCCTACGCTCTTCGCATGAGCAGCCCCCGCGTTCCTGTGGCCCTCTTGGCGACCAGCGCGCCAGCGCGCCGCAAACCCTCGAACTATCCCGAGCCCTTCGCCTCGCAAATGGCCGGGCGGGAAAAGCGCCCGTTGGGGGACCTCTTCGGACTTCGGCAGTTTGGTGTGAATCTCACGCGTCTTGCACCCGGCGCGCGCTCCGCGCTGCATCATCGCCACAGCCGTCAGGACGAGTTCGTCTATGTGATTGAAGGAGAGCCGACGCTCGTGGGCGATGCAGAGGCCGTGCTCCTTCGCCCAGGAATGTGTGCCGGTTTTCCAGCGGGCGGCGCGGCACACCATCTCGAGAACCTCTCCTCAAGCGACGCGGTGTATCTCGAAATCGGCGACCGGCAGGACGGCGACGAAGTCTTTTATCCCGCGGATGACCTCCAAGCGGTGCTTGGCGCGGATGGAAGATGGCACTTTACGCGCAAGGACGGCTCGCCGTATTAAGGGCCCCGAGGGCCCCCTCCCGCTCGCCAACTCCTGGACGTTCCTCCTTCGACGGCTTGATCGACCTTCCATCGATCACGACCGGTGATCTTGGGTCGGAGCTCAGGTCTCCAAGACCGCGGCGAGGCGCGGCAGGGGCGGCGTTCTCGTCGCGAATGCCCCCATTCCGCGGGTGAATTGTCCCGCTTCTGATCCGCGTGAGCAACCTCACGCGCGTATCCCGGCCAGGCGCGATTTCGACTTCCGAAAGGAGGTTGAAAGATGCACCAAACCCTGCGGCACGCTCTGCGGCTCGCTCTCCTCGCCCTTGTCCTGCCCCTCTTCGCCTGCGAACCCTCCTGGCTCACCGTCAAGATTCCGGATTTCGGTTCGAAGGAGGTGGAGGGCGTCTGGGTCTGGCGGCTCTCCGCACAAACCAATCAGTATGAGCGAGAGGCGCTAATCCGCTTTCAAGGCGTGACAACCCTTACAACGGGTCAGTTCCTGAGCTACGCGGCGTATTCCAACGCGGGGACTCAATCGCTCACGGCCGGTATCGTCCGCGATCCAGCAAACCCCGATGTCGTCACCGTGATGCTGGGCTTCGAGCTGGGCCAACCCGGAGTCTTCAAGGTGAGCACGTTCAATGCGGCTGGGGAGTCGCCGCTCTCCGCACAGAGTGAGAGCCTTTGAGGCCTTGGACGTAGGCTGCTCGTCGAGAGAGAAGGGCTTCTCAGGCAGAAGCGGAAGGCGCTCGAGGACGAACGCCTAAGCACGTACCCCGAGGACGTCGTCCATGGCGTAGAGTCCCGGACCGCGGCCCACCACCCAGCGTGCGGCGCGCAGCGCACCCGTCACAAAGTGCTCGCGTGTCGTGGCGCGATGGGCGAGTTCGAGGCGCTCCCCCTCCCCGAGAAAGAACACCGTGTGTTCACCGGGATTGTCTCCCCCGCGCAGCGCTTGCACTCCGATCGCCGCGGGCGGCCTTGCGCCGGTCTCGCCGGCGCGTGCGGTGACGAGCGCCTCCTGGGTCGCTCCACCGCGCCCCTCCGCCACCGCCTCCGCGAGGCGGAGTGCGGTCCCGCTCGGAGCGTCGCGCTTCGCGCGGTGATGAAGTTCGAGAATCTCGGCGTCGTACCCAGCTCCGAGCCGCTTCGAAGCCTCGCGCGCCAGGTGCGTGAGCACGCAAACCGCGACCGAGAAGTTTGGCGCCAGCACGACCGCGATGCGTCGACCGACTTCTGCGATGCGATCGCGCTCGGGGAGCGAGAAGCCCGTGGTTCCGATGACGCATGGCACGGCGCGGGCTGCCGCAGCGTCGAGCACGCGCAGCGTCGAGGCGGGGGTCGAGAAGTCGATCACCACATCGCACAGCGCGAGCGCCGCCTTCGGGTCGTCGCCGAGCACGAGAGCGCCCTCCAGGGACTCACCGAGCCTCGGATGCCCGGGGGCCTCAAGGGCTGCTTCCAGCCGCATCCCGGGCTCTTTCGCGAGGGCCGCGCGCACACGCTCGCCCATGCGTCCGAAGGCGCCCACTACGCAAACGCGCGTTGCACTCGGCATTAGAGGAGGCCGAGCTCCTTCAGCACGACCTGGAGGCGGCCGCGGTTGGGCTGGGTAGCGGGCGTGAGCGGAAGCCGGATCTCGTCGCGCACGAGGCCGCGCAGGGCGAGGGCTGCTTTCACGGGGATCGGATTCGTTTCGCTAAAGAGCGCGTCAAAGAGCGGCAGGAGGCGGTAGTGAGCGTCCCGTGCGCGGGCGAGATCTCCCGCGCGGAAAGCACGCACGAGCTCGACCATCTCCGACGGTGCGACATTCGAGGTGGTCGAGATCACGCCGCAGCCGCCGACGGCCAGGATGGGAAGTGTCAACACGTCGTCGCCGGACAACACGCAAAAGCCCTCGCGACACTCGGCGATCACCGCGGAAATCTGGTGCAGGTCGCCCGAGGACTCCTTCACCCCCACGATCTGCTCGACATCGGCCAGGCGCGCCAGGGTCGCGGGCAAGATGTTCGAGGCGGTACGGCCGGGAATGTTGTAGACCACCAGGGGAAAGGCAGCCTCGCGTGCGATCTGCACGTAGTGCGCAAAGATCCCTTCCTGGGTCGGCTTGTTGTAGTAGGGAGAGATCAGGACCGCGCCGTCCGCGCCGGCTTCCTTGGCGTGGCGCGTGAGCTCGAGGGCCTCCGCGGTGGAGTTGGATCCCGTGCCCGCAAGCACCGGGACACGTCCCCGGGCGGCCGCCACCACGACTTCAATCACACGGCGGTGTTCGGCGTGAGAGAGCGTCGCAGCTTCGCCCGTCGACCCACACGGCACAAGGCCGTCTACGCCCGCCTCGATCTGCAGCTCGACCAGCTCCTGGAGCGCCCGCTCGTCGACGACGCCCTCGCGAAACGGCGTCACCAGTGCTGTCAGAACCCCCTGAAACACGCTCACTCTCCTTCGAGGAGGATTTGGCCCGT
>DAIOWK010000239.1:0-5785 GCA_036758525.1 Myxococcota bacterium | reverse complement strand
TCAGCCCATGAAGCCCGAGGCTCATGGCGTGATGGCCCGCCGGGTTGAGCCCGAAGAGGTCAACGTCCAGCATGATGGAGAGCCAGGTGAGCGGGAACCAGTTCGCGTCGGTGCCCGTCGTGAACGCCCATGCCACTGTCGACGCGGAGAGCCCCTGCTGCGTTACCGGGTTGGCGGTGATGTAGAGTTCGTCATCGTAGTTCACGAAACCGTTTCTCAGGACCCCGGAGAAGACCAAGAGGACGGCCGCCACGAGGCCCGCGGCGATGGCGAGGTCCGGGCGACGCCCCCGCCACCATTTCCACCCTTTCATCGATGCCTCCCCGCTGCGCCTGGAGGCACGATAGCGGCGCGGAAATGGGCCGGGACGAGCCCTCGTTGCCTAGCCTATTGGAGAGGGTTCCCTGCCGTTTCGCAAGAAGCTTCGCCCGCCCGTCTACTGGACCTCGTGGCCCCGGTGGATCGGCGGCCGGTAGCACTCCGGGTAGCGCCCCATTGTTAGGGGTGTGACCCGCTCCCGATTCCTGAGCAATTTTGGCTACCGGCCAAAGCGGTCGCTGCCGAACTCTTTCACATTTCCCACGGGTCGTGATCCGTCATGTTGACCGGTTCCTCCCGGTGCTTAGCTAACTCTTGGCGCTACCCCGAGGTGGCGTGGCTCAACACGGGAGGAAATTCGATGGCACGGCTCAGTTGGACGGGATTTGCGCATCCTTGGTCCGGGGGGACAGGGGATGCGTTCGAAAACCTGCGCAGGGAGGTAGACCAACTCTTCAGCCGCGTGAGTCATGATGCGCCGGTGCGCGGCTCGCAGGGTGTGCATCCGCTGGTCAATCTGTACGAGAGCGCCGACGGCTTCGTGCTGACGGCGGAACTGCCGGGCATGAAGCTCGAGGAGATCGAGCTCGCAGTGCAAGGCAATCGCCTCTCTATTCGTGGGGAGCGTAAGATCTCCTACCCCGACGATGGCCGCACCAACCTGCATCGCCGGGAACGGCCGGCGGGGCAATTCCGCCGGGCCGTGGAGCTGCCGGTGGCGATCGATTCGGAGAAGGTGGAAGCAAGCTACCGCAATGGTGTGCTGCTCGTGAAGCTGCCGAAGTCGGCCGCGCATCGGCCTCGTCGAATCGAAGTCGAGGCACAGTGAGCCCTGGCGAATCTCGAAGGAGAAACTCATGACGAATCAATCCACGACCACGCACGAGGGCAGCGCGACGCCCGAGCTCAGGAGCCGCGAAAAGCAGGCGATCGAACGGGAGACCACGCGGGGGGGACCGGTCTTCCGCGCGGACGTCGATATCGTAGAGCGCGCGGACGAGTATCTGGTGACCGCAGACCTCCCGGGCGTCGAGACCGGCGATGTTCAGGTACGGCTCGAGGGCGGCGTCCTCTCGATCGAGACGACCCGCGGATTTACCCCCGAGCCGGGCTGGACGCAGGTGTACAGCGAGTACGCGAGTGGAAGCTTCTATCGGGAGTTCAGGCTGTCCGATCAGATCGATGTCGGCCGGATCAGCGCGAAGATGCGCGACGGCGTGCTCGAGCTTCGTCTGCCGAAGGCGGAACAGCACCGGCCCCGGCGCATCGAGGTGACGAGCTAGACTCGCTTCCTCAAAGGCATGCCAGGCCTTCCATCGGTCCGGGGCGGATTCGCCGGCCCGGACCGGCATGCCTCCCGCGCTGGTTCCCGTCTTCTCCGTTGCTTGGTATCGTGCTCTGCGTCTCATCCGACCATCCCGACGGAGGACGCATGAACGCAGCTCCCGCGGGCGCACTCCGTGCGCGCATCGAGAATACGATCCGCTTCCTCGCCGTGGACGCGGTCGAGCGCGCGAAGTCAGGACATCCGGGGACGCCGATGGCGCTCGCCGGACCTGCGTTCGAGATCTGGGACCAGCATCTGCGCTTCGATCCGTCCGACCCGCACTGGCCGCTGCGGGACCGCTTCGTATTGTCGGCGGGCCACGCCTCGATGCTCCTCTACTCCCTGCTTCATCTCTACGGCTTCGACCTTCCCTTGGACCAGCTGATGCGCTTCCGGCAGCTCGGCTCGCGCACTCCCGGCCACCCCGAGTACGGGCACACCGCCGGCGTCGAGGTCACGACGGGGCCGCTCGGTCAGGGTTTCGCCCACAGCGTGGGCATGGCGCTCGCGGCGCGCATGGTGCGATCGCGCTTCTCACGCAACGGACAGGGGCCTGGTCATCATTTTGTGTATGGAATCGCAAGTGACGGTGATCTCATGGAAGGGATCTCCGCAGAGGCCGGATCTCTGGCGGGCTACCTGCGCCTTGGAAACTTGATTTACGTCTACGACGACAACCACATCACGATCGACGGCTCGACCAAACTCTCGTTCGGCGAGGACGTGCAGAAGCGCTTCGAGGCGCAGGGCTGGCACGTGCAGCGCTGCGATGGACTCGACATCGAGGGCCTGCGGCACGCGCTCGGAGAGGCGCGGGCGGAGAGCGAGCGGCCCTCGCTCGTGATCCTTCGCACCACGATCGGCTACGGCTCACCCCACAAGGCGGGAACCTCGAAGGCCCACGGCGCACCGCTCGGTCCGGAAGAGACGCGCCTCACGAAACAAGCGTTGGGCTGGCCCCTCGAGCCCGAGTTCTTAGTGCCCGAAGACGTGCGGGCGTACTTTGCAGAGCGCATCCCGGCGAAGCGAGCCGAGCGCCAGAGCCTTGACGCGGAGTTCGCGCGCTGGCGGACGACCTATCCCGAGCTTGCGAGCGCCTGGGACGCCCATCGGGAAAAGAGGCTGCCTGCCGAGCTCGGTGCCCTTCTCGCCGCCGACGTTCAAGGCAAGGACGCGGCCACGCGCCAGCACTCCCAGGCGGTGATCCAGAAGCTTGCGGCGGCGGCCCCGTTCGTGGTCGGGGGCTCCGCGGATCTCGCGGAGTCGAATTTGACCCGAATCGAGGACGGCGGCGACGTCGGTCCGGGCGCGGCAGAAGGCGTCGATCCCTTCGCAGGCCGCAACCTCCACTTCGGGATTCGCGAGCACGCCATGACGGCGATCACGAACGGGATCAACCTGGATGGAACCTTCCTGGCCTTCGGCAGCACGTTCTTGATCTTCAGCGACTATATGCGGCCGTCGCTTCGGCTCGCCGCGTTGATGCGCTTGCGGTCGATCTTCGCGCTGACCCACGATTCGATCTTTCTCGGTGAAGACGGTCCGACCCATCAGCCGATCGAACACCTCGACGCCCTGCGCGCGATTCCCCAGATGACGGTGTTCCGGCCCGCGGATGGGACGGAGACGGCCCTCGCCTGGGCGTGGGCCGTGGAGCGGGCACAGGGACCGGTGCTGCTGGCGCTCACCCGGCAGAAGCTGCCGGCGCTGAAGCGCCCCGCGGACTTTCAGCTCGCGGACGTTTGGCGCGGGGGCTACACCGTCCTGGACGTGGCGACCAAGCCAAAGGTCGTCCTGCTCGCTTCGGGGTCCGAGGTTTCGCTCGCGTGCGACGCAGCGGGAAAGCTCCAAGCCGACGGCGTACTCGTGCGTGTGGTTTCGGTTCCGTGCCTCGAACTACTCCTGGAGCAGCCTCTCGAGTATCGCCGGGCGCTGATCCCCGACGATGGGACGCCCGTCGTGGCGGTCGAGGCGGCGCGCGCGCAGAGCTATCTCCCCCTGCTCGGCGCGCATGGCCTGGTGTACGGCATCGACCGCTTCGGCGCGTCGGCGCCGCTCGCGGCGCTGGCCGCAGAATACGGGTTCACGCCGGATCGCCTGGCTTCGCGCGTGAAGGAGCACCTGAAGGAGATCGCAGTGGAGCCGCCTCTTCAGCGGTAGTTCTCATCGCCTCCGCGCAGGGCCTGGAAGGGAGCGTCGAGCTGATAGTCCGTAGGCACCTGCACGCGCGCGACCCCCGCTTTTTCAGCCGCGTCCGCTACAGCACGTGCCACGCCGCGGTGTACCTCGGGTCGTAGCGGGCTCGGCACGAGCTCGTCCTCGCGAGCGAAGGACGCGATCGCGCGTGCAGCGGCCACGTACATCGACGGCGCGATTCGCCGTGCGCGGCAGTCCACCGCCGCGCGCAGAATTCCCGGGAAGCCCAGCAGATTGTTGACCGAGCGTCCATCCCCGGCGAACGCCGCCCCCGCGGCGAGCGCATCCTCCACGGTGATTTCGGGGTGCGGATTGGTCAGCGCGAAGATGCCCTGACCCCTGCGAACCATCGCCGGGAGAATCAGGTTCGCCCGTGCCGAAACCGCGACGACCAGATCGGAGCGAGCCATGAGCTCCGCCATGTCGGAGACGGGCCGACCCCCGACCGCGCGGAGTCGCGCCTGCGCCTGCGGGTTGGGATCGAAGCCTAAGATGGGGTGCAAGCTCACCTCGCCCAGCATGCGGGCGATCGCCGTGCCCGCCGCGCCGAGACCGATCACACCCACCTGCGAACGCGAAAGATCGAGCCCGGCGCGCATCGTCGCGTTGACCGCAGCCGCCAGCACGGCCACGGCCGTACCATGCTGGTCGTCGTGGAGGACCGGCATCTCGAGGCTCTCGACGAGGCGCTTCTCCACCTCGAAACACACCGGCGATTCGATGTCCTCGAGCTGGATCGCCCCGAAGCCCTGTGCCACCTGCTGGACAGTGTTCACGATCGTATCCGCGTCGCGGGCTTGAATGACGAGCGGGAAGGCCGAGAGACCGACAAACTGATGCAAGAGAGCCGCTTTTCCCTCCATCACGGGCAGCGCAGCCACAGGACCGACGTTGCCCAGTCCCAGCACCCGAGTTCCATTGGTGACGATGGCGACCGTCTTTCCGCGAATGGTGTAGACGTAGGCCTCGTCGGGACGACGCCGGATCGTCTCCACCACCTCCGCAACGCCCGGTGTGTAGACGCGACGCAAGTCGTGGAGCGTACGCACGGGGTGGGTCGCCCGCACTTCGAGCTTGCCATCGATGTGGAGCTCGTGGACTTCGTCGATCACCTCGAGCAGGTCCACACCTTCGAGCTGATTCACGACGTCGAGCGTCTTGAGCAGGCCCGCCTCGTCGTCGACCAAGATGTCGAGGTCTCTCACGATATGGTCGCGGCCGACCCGAATGGTCCGGATGTCCCCAATGTTGGCGCCCACGGCGCCGAGCGCCGTGGCCAGGCGACCGAGGACCCCGGGCCGGTGGTCGTTGCGGCAGCGAAGGGTTCGAAGCAGCGGATCAGCCATGCGCTCCTCTTTGCGGGGGGGTAGGGCGAAGGGGTTCAGCATAAAGGATCGGCCGCCCGCTGGTCAGGGGAGCGCGTGTTGAACGAGCGGGCCACCGCGTGCTACCGACGGAGGTCGTTACGCGCCGGCGTGGAGCCGGACGGGGAGAGGGGAGCTGAGCATCTATTCCACGATCGCGATCTGCGCAGCAGCGGCCTTGGTTCTCGGCTGGCTCTTGGTTTCCTTCCAACCCCCCGGACGCACGCGCTCGATCCTGGAATGGGCGTCGGCACTGGCCATGTATCTGCTGCTTTTTGTCCTGATGGCACACCAGCTCCAGCGTTTTTTCGGCGCCGGCAAATGGCTGTTCATCGGAACCTTCGCATTCCTTTGCTTCCTCTTCGCTAGCGGCTTCATCGTGACCGGCGTCCTTCTGGTGCGGGAGATCCTCGGGAAGAAGGACACCGGCACGGACGCCACGCACTGAGCCCAGCGCTCGGCGCGCTTAGCGATAGTCGTGCGAGGGAGGCAGCACCTCGCGCATCGCCAACGCGTGCAGCTCGCGCACCCGCACGTGGATCACACCCTCGACGCTCTGCAGAGGGCCCCGGATTTCAAT
>DAIOWK010000238.1:0-5788 GCA_036758525.1 Myxococcota bacterium | reverse complement strand
TCCATCCCGGTCATTGCCACCGAGACATGGCGATTTATTGTCGCTTTGGGGCTAGGATGCCCCTCGACGAGGGCCTCTCTCGCTGCCACAGCGCTCGATCGGCCGAATGGCGTACCGCCGGGAAGGCCTGGTCCGTTACTTCGAGGGATGGATGCGGGTGATCTTCGTTCCCTGGAGGCCGAGTCCCGCCATCAGGCCCTTCTGGTTGAAGAAGAAGGCATAGATATCACTCTGGGCCGTCGTCGTCGTAAGGGACTTTGCCATTCCCTCATCCACGACCACGATGCTTGGTCCTACCCCAACCTCCCAGCCGCTGGTTTTCTGCAGGTAGTCCAGGGCGCTCGGGGTCATGAAGAAAAGCGCGTACCCGAACTTTTGCAGACCCGCCTGAAGGCCATAGGACGCAGCCGCGCTGCTGTAGTACCCGACCGTGCGGTCACCCTGGCGCAGCGCACCTTCGCCATATTGCCCGCCCACCATGAAGCCGCCTTTCACGATGCGGGGGAAGACAAGTATCCCCTTCGCCTTTGCACCGAGGGACTTCGCGGCTGCATTCTTGGCGTAGAGCGTCTTCAAGGCCTTGCTGACATCGCGGTTGATCTCCGCCGCGCTGGCTGCCATAGCCGGCCGGGGAAGAGTCGCTGCCCCGACGGCTGCCGCGAGCAGGAGCGCTCCCCAAAATCTCCTCCTGAGTCGACACATTGACCTCAGTTCTCCTCCGAAGCGATCGGGCGGGGAAGTCGCGCTCCCAAGCGTGTCGCGGGTCCCCTCCACGACCGGTGCGGCTGGACAAGACGGCTGCGAAGGTGCCCGAACTCCTGCGCAGAGGCGGCCACCCTAGCATGGGGGGCAGCCCTCGTGGCATCCAGAGTGGAAGGCTCCACAACGGGAGCTTTGCCTGCGCGGGGCAGACTAAGCAGGGCAGGAGTTGGGTCGGCGCGTTGGGAGAGCGCGTGGCGTAGACTGACGGCGCATGGCGATCACACGCGAAGTGGTTCTTGAGGCGTTCGGGGGCCGCTCGCGACCCATGCTTAGTGAAAAAGCACTCTTGCGGGAGCTCGGCGGGCGTGGCGCCAAGGCGGGATCCCTAAGGCTCATTCTCCAAGCACTCTTGCGCGAGGGTAAGCTCGAACGTGTGGGGGGCGGCTACCGAATCCCGCGCAAGGACGGCCTCCTGGAAGGTGTCTACCAGGGTGCCGGCGAGGCCGCTCCGGGGCGCGTCCGACGCGGCGGAACGGGGTCCGACGCCAAGGCGGGTCACGGCTCGGCGGGCCTCGTGCACGACGACGCAGGGGTGGCGTGGAGTGTCGGGGGTGGGGCAGGGGCCGAGCCCGGAGACCGCGTCCTGCTACGGCCGGTGGGGGATCCGCAGACCCGTCGCGGCGAGGTCGTGCATGTGCTCGGCGGCGGGGAACGCCGCAACTGGATCGGGATTCTCTCGCGAGAGCGCCACGGTGGCCTCGTGACACCCTATCGAGACGACGGACACTGGGGCATCTCGATCGCGGCGGCGGACCTTGGAGGTGCGCGGGACGGAGACGTCGTAGAAGTCGTTCCTGCACGACGCGGTGGAGGCAAAGGGGCGCCGCGTGCCTCCGGCCGGATCGTCTCGGTCTTTGGGCCTCCCGGCCACCCTGAAGCCGACTTCAAAGCCGTTACCTGGCGTCGGCGACTGCCGGTGGATTTTCCGCCCGGCGTCCTCGCCGAAGCCGAGGGGATCGAGGTTGAGCCGTCGCCCGAGGAGCTCGCACGGCGCGTCGATCTGCGCTCGCGTCCTTTCGTGACGATTGACCCCGCGACTGCCCGCGATCATGACGACGCGGTCTGCATCGAGTCTCTCCCGGCTGGGGCGACACGCCTTTGGGTTGCGATTGCCGATGTCGCACACTACGTCGGCGAGGGATCGGCGCTGGATCTCGAAGCGCTCCGGCGCGGGAACAGCGTGTACTTCCCCGACCGCGCGATCCCCATGCTGCCGCACCGCCTCTCGGGCGAGATCTGCTCGCTCTATCCGCAAGTCGATCGTCTCGCGATGATCGTCGAGCTCGATCTTTCGGCGGCGGGTCTGGTGGAGCGCCGGAGCTTCTATCCGGGAGTGATCCGAAGCCGCGCCCGCCTCACCTACGAACAGGCCGCGGCAGTGATGGAAAGGTCTGGAGACGGTGGCATCGGAGAGCCTGAGATCCGGGACCAGCTGCGCGGGCTTGCCGCTTTCGCGGGTACGCTGACTGAGCGGCGCTTTGCTGCTGGATCCATCGACTTTGATCTCCCGACCGCAGAGATTGTGCTCGGGGACGACGGACACCCCGTGGATATCGTCGAGGCACCTCGCACCATCGCGCACCGCGCGGTCGAGGAGTGCATGCTGGTTGCGAACCGCGCCGTCGCCGACGCGATCTCCGCGGCGAAGGTTCCAGCGATCTATCGGATCCACGATCCACCCGAGCCCGAGAAGATCGAGCTTCTGTGCGAACTCCTGGCGGCTTTCGGTCTCCTCGAGAACAGGGACGCGAAGTCGCTCTCTGCGCGGGAAATCGCCCGCGCCGTGCAGCGTGTTGCCGGGCGACCAGAGGAGAGACTCGTAAACCTCGTGGCCCTGCGTTCCATGCGGCAGGCACGCTACGACGATGCGAACCGCGGTCACTTCGCTCTGGCGTTCGACAGCTACACACATTTTACTTCGCCCATTCGCCGCTACGCCGATCTGGTGGTTCACCGCGCGCTCAAGGATCTACTCCAAGGCGGGGGCCTCGCGGCCTCGCGCGCGGCGGCGCGAGAGAGCGTGGTTGGCAGCGTTGCGGCGCGCGTCTCCTGGCGCGAACGGGCGGCCATGGAAGCGGAACGGGAGATGATCGATTTGAAGAAGTGCGCGTTCATGGCAAGTCGCGTCGGCGACGAGTACGACGGTACAATTACGGGTGTTGCGAAGCACGGGTTCTACGTAACGCTCGATCCCTTTTTCGTGGAAGGCTTGGTGCACGTATCGCGGCTCAACGACTACGTTGTGCTCGATGAGCGCGCTCATGCTCTCGTGGCCCGTCGCAGCCGCGAGCGCTGGCGCATCGGCGACCGCCTGCGGGTTCGGGTCGATGATGTCGATCCCGTGAAGGCGTGGATCAACTTCTCCGTGGTGCACCGGCTCTCTGGAGGCGAGGCCGAGGTAGCTCCCGCCGTTCCGCCCGGGAACCGCGCCGGTTACCCGAGAACCTCGTCGAGGGCTTCGAGTTCCGCCGCGAGGCGCTCCCACTCGCGATAGAGGACATCGATCGCGTCCTTGGCAGCCGCGCGCTCCGCTTCGAGCGCCCGCACCTTTTCTCCATTCTTGTAGATCTCGGGATCGCCGAGCTTCCAGCTGAGTGCTTCCATCGCACTCTCGCGGACCAGAATATCGGCCTCGATGGCCGCAATTTGCTTTGCCGTCTTGTCGCGCGCCTTGCGGCGGAGACGCTCCTCCTGACGCCCCGGGGTGGCCGGGCGCTGGGGGACCAATGCCCGCCTTCCTTCCGAGTCCTGCGGCGCGGGGGGCGGAGGAGTCTTTTCGGGGGCGTGCGGCGCGCCATGGCCTGCGACCGCGCCTCGCCCCGGGGCCTGCGCCTCGGCGCTTACCCGTTGATACTCGTCGAAGTTCCCGAGGAACTCGCGCAGCCGTCCTGCCCGCACCTCCACCACCCGCGTCGCCACGGCGTTCAAAAAGCTCCTGTCGTGGGAGATCAGCGCAAGCGTCCCCTGGTACTCGCGGAGAGCTTCCTCGAGCACTTCGCAGGCGTCGACATCGAGGTGGTTGGTCGGCTCATCGAGCACGAGGAAGTTTGCCGGCCGCAAGAGCATCTTCGCGAGGGCAAGGCGCGCCTTCTCTCCGCCCGAGAGAACGGAGACCTTCTTGTCGACGTCTTCACCGCTAAACAAGAAGGCGCCGAGATGTCCGCGCAGACGCGGAATGTCGTCGCTGCGCGCGGCGCTGGTCAGCTCCTCGAGCACGGTGCGCGTCGGGTCGAGGGACTCGAGCTGGTGCTGGGCAAAAAAGCCGACGTGCACGTTGTGGCCGAGTTCGCGGCGCCCGCTGTCAAAGGGGAGAACGCCGGCCAGGATTCGCAGCAGCGTCGACTTGCCAGCGCCGTTCGGGCCGACGAGGGCAAGGCGATCGCCGCGCCGTAACTTGAGGCTCGCGCCCTGGTAGACCCGGGTAGAGCCGTAGGACTTGTGGACCTCCTCGAGTGCGATCACCACGTCGCCGGCACGCTCGGGCGGTGGGATGCGCAAGCGCAGGCGCCGTCGCGACGGCGCCTCGACCACGATCCGCTCGACCTTTTCCAAGGCCTTGAGCCGACTTTGCACCTGTCGCGCTTTGCTGGCCTTGTAGCGAAAGCGTTCGATGAAGCGCTCCACCTGTGCAATCTCGCGGTCCTGCGACGCCTTGCGGGCGAGAAGCTGCGTGCGCCGCTCCTCGCGCTGAGCGAGGTAGCGGTCATAGCTTCCCTCGTAAAGCGTGCAGCGCCCGTCCTCGAGCTCGAGCACGCGCGATACATGTCGACGAAGGAAGGTGCGGTCGTGGGAAATCACGATGACGCCGCCCCGAAAGGCGGCGAGCGTCTCTTCGAACCACTGGATCGAAGGCAGGTCTAGATGGTTCGTCGGCTCGTCGAGGAGCAAGACGTCCGGCGCCCAGAGCAGGAGCTTTGCGAGCTCGACGCGCATCAGCCAGCCGCCGCTGAATGAGCGAAGAGGACGGCCCCGATCGTCTGGCTCAAACCCAAGGCCCGCGAGCACTCGCTCCACCCGCGCCTCGCGCTCGAAGCCACCGCCCAGCTCAAATGCCGCACGCGCGCGGTCGTAGCGAGCGGCGAGCTCGCTCGAGACCTCGCCGCTCGAGGCCCGTGCGATCTCGGCCTCGAGTTCGCGGAGCTCCTGCTCCAGCGCGTCGAGGCGTGCCAAGACCGACGCCACCTCCTCGCGCACCGGACGGTCCAGCGTCGGATCGATCTCCTGACGCAGCATGCCCACCCGCACCCCGCGTGAGACGGCCACGCGTCCGGCATCCGCTGCCTCATCCTCCGCGGCGATGCGGAGAAGTGTCGTCTTCCCGGCACCGTTCGGGCCCACCAGCCCGATGCGGTCCCCCGCGCGCACGTCGAGGTCCACACCGGAGAAAAGCGTGCGCCCGGCAAAGCTCTTGGAAATAGCGTCGAGGCGAAGCAGCACGGGTGAAATCTACCGAGGTCGCGCCTAGAGCGCCTCCACGAGCGCGTCGATCTCCCCCTCGCTGTTGTAGAAGTGCGGCGATGCCCGCACGCCTCCGCGCCGGGCTACCACGAAGATCCGGCGCGCGCGCAGGCGTGCCGCGGTTCGTCTGGGCTCTTCAGAAGGCCACTCGAAGGACACGATCCCCGACCCCTCGCCTGGCCCACGGGGGCTTCGAACGAGCGCTCCGCGGCGCTCTAGGCCGATCCCGAGTCGATCGGTGAGGGCAAGGACCCGATCCGCGATCGCATCCATCCCGAGCTCGAGCAGAAGGTCGATCGCGGCGCCGAGGGCAAAGATCCCCGGTGCGTTGGGCGTCCCCTCCTCGAAGCGGCTCGCGGTGGGCTTGAGATCGAGATGATACCTGTCGTAGTCGTGATCGTCCGTCACGCTGTGCCAGCCGATGACCCGCGGTGCCAAGCAGTCGAGCACCCGGCGCGCACAGAAAAAGATGCCGCAGCCTTCCACCGAGAGCAGCCACTTGTGGCCATCGGCGGAGAGGAAATCGATCCCACAAGTCTCTACATCGAGCGGAAGGCAGCCAAGGCTC
>DAIOWK010000237.1:0-5819 GCA_036758525.1 Myxococcota bacterium | reverse complement strand
GGGCGGCGCGTCTCGACGACTCCGGCGAGCTCCACATGGGAGAGGCCGTGGACGAGAAGCTCGCGCTTTCTGACCGCTTCGGCCTTGTCCTCGGCTTCTACGGATTTAACCAAGCCACCTATCTCCAGATCGTCGAACGCTACGCGGCAAGGGCGGGAATCGATGCGCCGCCGGAGCGGCTTCGCACGGAAGCGCTGCGCTTCGCCCTCGAGCGTTCAAGTCGATCCGGACGGACCGCCCGGCAGTTCGTGGATGATTTCGCAGGGCGCGCGGTGCTGGAACGAGAAGAGGGTTGATTCCACGGATCTGCCCCCTCGGAGTCGCGTGGGTCCGGCGCCTCGTTATCCACACACTTCGGTGATCACCCGAAGCGCATTTTCTCCGAGCGCCTTGCGGACGATCTCAGGCGGCTGGCCCCGTGCGAGCAAGCCCTGGGTGATCCTCGGGTAGACCGTCACGTCCTCCATCCCCTTTACCGGGAGGATCATGCCATCGAAGTCGCTGCCGAGGGCGATCGCGTCGGCGCCGCCCACCTGAATCACGTGCTCGACGTGGTCCAAGAAGCCGGAGAGATCGCCCTTCACAAAGATGTTTCCGAACGCGATTCCCACGACGCCCCCGCGATCCGCAATGCGGCGGATCTGGGAATCGTCGAGGTTGCGCGGATGGTCCACAAGCGCTCGACAGGCGGTGTGGCTCACCACGAACGGACGCTGCATCGCACGGAGTGCGTCGTCGATGCCGCGCGGGTTGAGATGCGCGAGATCCACCACCATGCCGAGCCGCTCCATCTCCGAAATGAGCTCGAGGCCGAAGGGTGTGAGCCCCGCCTGGTCGAAGGCGGAGATGGTCATCGGGTAGGCCGCCTCGGTGGCCTGAAAATGGACGAGCCCCAGCATACGAAGGCCGTGCTCATACGCAGTGCGAACATCCTCGAGGCGTCCCTCGATTCCCTGTGAACCTTCGAGCGCCGCGAGTCCTGCAAAGCGTCCCTCGGCCACTGCCCGACGCACCTCACTCCCGCTCTTGCAAAACGCCAGACGGTCGGGGTGGGCGGCTGCGGCGCGGTTCAACAGCTCCATCGTGTCTAGCGTCTGCGGGAAACCGCTGCCGCGCTCGCCCCGTTCCCACCAGGCGAGGAATTTGAGCGGAAGCATGAGCTCTGGATTGACACGGCGCGGGTTGATCACGAGTCCGAAGGCGCAGGCCTTAAGTCCCCCCAAGGCGGCTCGTTCGAGATCAAAATGCCAGGCAAAGGGAGAGTAGGGCAGCCGATTGCGGTGCGGCCGCGCCAGGTCGTATCCCAATAGACGCACCCACAACAGTGTATCGATGTGGAGGTCAAGCACGAGACACTCGCGGTGGAACGCCAGGGCATCGGGATTCACGGCGGAGCGGCTGGCTTCAGTTTCCGAAGCTCGACCGCCAGCGCTCACGGGCACGCGACCCCCGGGGCACCCGCACGCAACGGTACGCGGCGCGAGATCATCAAGAGCATGCTAACTAACGAGGTACGGCGCCGGCAGAGGGCACCGGGAGTCGGAGGGAATGGCACAGCCAGGATTCGCGCTCGACGTGCTCGGCCTCGTCGCAGTGCTCGCGCTTGTCCTCGCGAATGCCTACTTCGTCGCCACGGAGTTCGCTCTGGTTGCGGTGCGTCGCAGCCAGATCAGATTGTGGGTCGCCGAGGGTCGACGCGGCGCCAGCTCGGTCGCGGCCGCGATTGAGCGGCTCGGGGATGCGATCGCCGCCTCCCAGCTCGGAATCACCGTCGCAAGTATCGGACTCGGCTGGGTCGGGCAGCCTGCGCTGGCGCATCTTCTGGCGGCTCCTCTTGCCGCGACGGGCGTCGAGAGCGTGGTGGCTGTTCACAGCGTGGCAGCGGTGCTCGCGTTCGCGGCCATCACCTTTCTGCATGTCGTCCTTGGCGAGCTCGCGCCCAAGGCCCTCGCCCTGGACCGGCCCGGAGAAGTGGCGCTCCTCTTCGCACGGCCGCTGCTCGTGTTCGGCCGCGTCTTTCGCTGGGTGCTCGTCGTGTTGAGAGGTACCGGCAATGCGCTGGTTAGGCTCTTCGGCGTCCGGCCGGCGGGCGGGGCGGAGCGCGTGCACTCCGCGGATGAGCTCTCGTTGCTGGTGTCGGAGGCGCGTGACGCAGGAGAGATTCGCGCCGAACAGGGCCGCATTCTTGGCCGGGTCTTTCGCACCGCGCGCACCCGCGTACGCGATGTGATGGTGCCGCGTGAGCGCGTGTTCGCGATCGATCACAAGACCGATCCTGAGGGCCTGCTCGATCGCTTGCGGGAGGAAGGCTACACCCGTCTTCCCGTGTATCGTGACAACCTCGATCAGATCGTCGGCATTCTCCATACCAAGGACCTCTTCCACCTGTATGCGAAGACCCGCTTGGTGCTTCTGAGTGACGCGATCCGCCCGACCATCGAGATGCGTCCCGATACCCTGATCGGCGAAGCGCTCCGGCAGTTCCGGCGTGGCCGTCGACACATGGCGGTGGTGCGCGAGCCGGGAGGTTCAGTTCTTGGCCTCGTGACCCTGGAAGACGTGTTGGAAGAAATCGTCGGTGAAATCGAGGATGAGCACGACGAGCCGACGCCGGCAGGGAGTGAGTAGCCGGACGGAGTCAGCGGCTTGGGAGCGCGCCAAGCCGGATGGACGTGAGGATACGGCGAAAGACGCCAGGCGCGAGCGTTCGGATCAGGTAACCGCCGATCGCGACACGCGGGATCGTGACTTCGTGCTTTCCGAGCTCAAGGCCGCGAAGCGTGGCGCGTGCGACGTCGTCTGGATCGAGGGCGCCGCGGCGCACCCTCTCCGGGAGCCGGGCGAGCTCCGCATCGGTGAAGAGCGCGGTGCGGACGAGCCCGGGATAAAGCGCCATCACGTGAATCCCGCGCGGAGCGAGCTCGACGGTGAGCGCTTCGGAAAGCCCCGTCACCGCAAACTTCGACGCCGAGTAGACTGCCTCATCCGGCTGTCCGAGACGCCCCGCAACCGACGAGACATTCACGATCCAGCCCTCCCCCCGCGCAAGGAGGTGGGGCAGCGCAAAGTGCAGGGTATGGAATAGGCCCTGGACGTTTGTTCGCAGGATCGCGTCCATGGTTTCGAGGGAGGTGTCGGGGAAGAGCCCATGCGCGCCAATGCCAGCCGAACAGACGACGACGTCGAGCCGACCGTGTCGCGCCGTTGCGGCGTCGATGGCAGAGCTAAGGCCCCTGGGATCTCCCACGTCGCAGGGATGCGTCGAGACCGCCCCTCCCGCCCGGGCGATCCGATCCGCTGCGGCGTCGAGGCGCGCGCTGCCCCGCGCGAGCAGTGCCACCGCCGCGCCTCGCCCCGCGAGCTCCCGGGCGATGGCTTCTCCGATTCCACTGGAACCGCCGGTCACGAGCGCGACGCGCCCTTCGTAGCGCTCAAGGCGAGGCATGGAGGCAAGCCTAGCGCGTGGAAGGACAGGAAAGCGGGACGGCCCGCTAGTCGAGCCAGGCGCGCAGGTGCGGGCCAAGCACGCGGGGCGCGCCTCGCAGGTCAGCGGCACGTCGCGAGCCGGTAAGCACGGCCACCGCCCGCAAGCCTTCGGTGATCTCGCTAGCCGCCTCAAGCGCGCGCGCTATGCCGCCCTGCGCGAAGGCGCGCAGGAAGGGAAGAGCGAGTGAGACGGCGTCCGCGCCGAGGGCGATCGCGCGAGCCGCGTCGAGCCCGCCGCGAATCCCACCCGATGCGATTGTGCCAAGTCCCACGCGCTTCGCATACGCGACACACGCCGCCGTGGGGATCCCCCACTCGCGCAATTCCCGGCCGAGGGCACGCTGGCGTTGGGGTCCGCGCAGGGCCTCCACACCCGTCCAGGTCGTCCCGCCCGCGCCAGACACGTCGACCCAGCGCACCCCGATCGCAGCCAGACGCTCGAGCGTCCCCGGCGCGAGTCCGCAGCCCGTCTCCTTGACGACGAGGGGCACAGGGAGCGTTTCAACGAGCTCTTGGATCGCGAGGAGGCAGCCGCGGAAATCCCGGTCACCTTCCGCTTGCACGAGCTCTTGCGCGGCATTGAGATGCACGCATAGGGCGTTTGCACCGATCGCTTCGACGAGCTCCGCCGCCCGGGCAGGTCCGACATCCCGCACTTGAACCGCGCCAAGGTTGGCGAGCAGCAGGATGTCGGGCGCGACATCGCGCACGCGGTAGCTCTCGGCCGCATCGGGGCTCAAAAGCATGGCGCGCTGCGATCCCACACCCATCCCGAGGCCGCACTTCTGTGCCACGGCGGCGAGCGCGCGGTTCACCTTTGCGCCCTCGGGTGTCCCTCCCGTCATCCCGGAGATCAGGATCGGTGCCTCGAGGTGCCGGCCGAAGAGCTCGCACGAGAGGTCGACCTCGTCCACCGAAAGCTCAGGCAGGGAGTCGTGGAGGAGGTGTACTTCCTCAAGCAGCGTCCCACTTCGGTGCTCCACGTCCTCGCTGGTGCACAGCCGCAGATGGGACTCCTTGCGCTCGGAGATATCGCTCATGCGGCGGCCTGCTCCGTTGCAGAAGCGAGGGCGGCCGCGCGGTGGCCCGAGAACGCGGCACTCTCCAGCGTGGCGGGAAGGCCTGTGTCCGTCCAGTCTCCCGCAAGAAACAGATCAGCCACAGGACCGACAGGTCCGGGTCGCAGGGGCTGGAGCTCGGGAGTCGGGGCCAGGGTTGCGGCCACCTCCTTCACGACAAGGGCGTGGCGCAGCTCAGCGTGAGCGGCACCGGGCAGCGCCTGTTTGGCCTCGCGCAGCGCAATCAAAGCGATCTCCCGGGTCGGAAGGTCGAGCCACGCCGAGGCTCCGCTGCGTACGCAAGCCAGTCTCGCGCCCTCGAGAGGGCTTCGTGCGGGAGTATTCGGGCGCTGATGGATACGGTCCACACGAAACAGCCATTGTGTTTGGCCGTCGAGCAGGCCGAGAAAGTCCGGTCCGCCGACAGGACGGTCGAGCCATAGCGTCACCGAGATGATCGGCGTCGCACGCTCGAGCGCCGCGGCCACGGCGGAACGAAGTTTGGGCGGCGCGATCCGACGTACGACGGGCGGCGGTACCGCCAGGATTACGCGCGAAGCGGAGAGGAGCTCGCCGCACGAGCGCACACCCACCGCGCGTCCGCCCTCCACCACGACTTCGTCTACGGGCGCCCGACAGCGTACGGTCCCGCCCCGCGTCTCAATGAACTTTCGGGCAGGCTCCGCGTAGAGCTCGGAGAGCGGCAGTGCGGGCAGCAGGAAGCGGCTCGCGGAGCGCGGACCCAACAGGGCGCGGGCGACGACGGCGGCGAGTAGGCCTGCGCTCGCCTCGTCGGGGTCCGCATTCAGCGTGGCCCACGTGAGGGGATCCCACAGGGCTCGCCGCGCCTGTGGGCTTTGACCGAGCGTGAGAAGCGCCTGTGCAACCGTGGAACTCTCGTCCTGCCCCCGGCCCCGCCCAAAACGTGAGACAAGCGCCTGGCCCGCACGTAGGGCGGAGAGGCGCTGGCGCAAGGAGAGGTGCCCGAATCGCATCACACCCGCGGCGAAGTGCAGCGGGGAGGGCAGGGCGGGACACGCAAGGCGTCGCACGCCGCGCGCTGCATCCCACAGGGGCACGTCGAGCGCGCTCTCCCACAGCGCTCCGCGGCGGCCAATTCGCGTGAGCAGCCCGAGGAACTCGTAGTAGCAGCCCATGAGCGCGTGCTGACCGTTGTCGACGCTGTCTCCCGTGCTGCGTTCCACGAAGGATCGCGCGCGTCCGCCAAGGGTAGGGGCCGCCTCGAGCACGCTCACCCCGCAGCCTCGCTCCGCA
>DAIOWK010000236.1:0-5873 GCA_036758525.1 Myxococcota bacterium | reverse complement strand
ATCTTGGGCCCTCATGGTTCCGCGGAACGGCGGACGCGATCTGGCAGAACCTCGATTTGCTGCGAGACGTGAACCCCGCCGACGTGTTGATCTTCGGCTCCGACCACGTCTACAAGATGGATATCTCGCTCATGTTGCGAGAGCATCACGATCTAAAGGCCGACCTCACGGTGGCCACGATCCCCGTCGCGCGCAGCGAGGCGTCGGCGTTTGGTTGCGTACAGGTCGATCCTTCCGGTCACGTGATCGATTTCCTCGAAAAGCCGCTCCATCCACCCGCGATCCCCGGTCGGCCCGACATGACCCTCGTCTCCATGGGCAACTACATCTTTCGCACGCCGACGCTCCTCGAAGAGCTGAGACGCAATGCCTCCCAGGAAACCACGTCGCATGATTTCGGGAGAGACATCCTCCAGTCCGCGCATTCGCGCATGAACGTGGTGGCCTACGATTTCGCGTCCCAGCTGTGCCCCGGGGAAAGCCCGCACGCCCGGGGCTACTGGCGGGATGTGGGGACGATCGATGCCTACTATTCAGCCAACATGGATCTGGTCTCCATCGAACCCCGGCTGAATCTTTACAACGATGCGTGGCCGATCCGCGGCGTACAACCAATCTCGGGCCCAGCCAAGTTCGTGTTCGCGGACACAGAGCATCGACGCGTCGGTGAAGCACATGACTCGCTGGTGGGAGCCGGTAGCATCATCTCTGGCGGTCATGTCGAGCGAAGCATCGTCTTCCACCATGTGCGCGTAAACAGCTACAGCAGCGTGTTGGAGAGCGTGCTCTTCCCGGGCGTAGATGTCGGGAGGGGAGCACGGCTCCGGCGGTGTATCGTAGACAAGGGCGTACGGATTCCGCCGGGAGAGGTGATCGGCGAGGACATCGAGCGGGACCGCGCTCGGTTCACGGTGAGCGACGAGGGGATCGTGGTGGTCGGACGTGCGGACTTCGGCCAGACTGACGAGTTTGACATTTGAGAATCCTCTCTGCTAGCGCCGAGCTGGCGCCGCTCGCGCAGTCTGGTGGGCTTGGCGACGCGGTCTCCGGGCTTGCCCGTGCGCTTGCGGTGCGCGGACACGACGTCACGTGTGTGATCCCCGGCTACCGGTCCAGCCTCGCGGCCTACGCGGCGCTGCCCGGTACCCCAGCGCTCGTCGACGACGGTGACGTGATCGTGGCGCTTCCGGGCGGCGACCTGCGCTGCCGCTGGCTCCGCGGACTCTTGGCTCCCGGCGTGAGGGTGTCCTTTCTCGATGCCCCGGCGCTCTATGGCCGACCCGGGCTGTACGGTCATCCCGATGACGCCCTTCGCTTCATCGCCTTCTCGCGCGCGGTTGGCTATCGCTGCGACTCGGCACATCCGGACGTGCTCGTCACCCATGACTGGCACGGCGCCCTAGCCACCTGCGTGCTTCGCACCGCCCTCGATCGTGGGCTCAATCGGGCCATCGGCACGGTCCAGGTCATTCACAACAACGCCTATCAGGGTCTCTTTCCCCGAGAAACCATGGCGCTGACCGGGCTCGCGACCGAGCTCTTCCATCCCGAGGGCCTCGAAGCGTGGGGCTACCTCTGCCTGTTGAAGGGTGGCATTCATTGGGCGGACCGGATCGTGGCGGTGTCGCCGACCTACGCGGAGGAGATCCAGACGCCGGAGTTTGGCGAGGGACTCGAAGGCGCCTACCGTACCCGCGCGCACAGACTGTGCGGCATCGCCAATGGCATCGATACCCACCGCTTCGATCCGGGTCACGACCCGGCTCTTCCGGAACCTTTCAACGCGTCACAGCCTCAGGGAAAACTCCGCTGCCGAGAGGCCCTGGCCAAGGAGCTGGGTCTTCTCGCACCGGGTCCTGGTCGTCTTTGTGTGGCAATCGGGCGTTTCGCGAAGCAAAAGGGATGGGACATCCTCGCCGCTGCGCTCGATGGACTTGTGGCGCAGGATTGCTCCGTCGGTCTGCTGGGAGACGGCGAGCCAGAAATCGCAGTGCAGGTTCGGGATGCCGCAGCACGCCATCCGGGTCGAGTCGCGGTCCACACGGGCTACGATGAGGCCTTGGCGCGACGCCTCTACGCCGGTGCGGATTGCGTTCTCATCCCCTCGCGCTTTGAGCCCTGCGGGCTTGTGCAGCGCATCGCGCAAAGATACGGCGCGGTGCCCGTGGCACACCGCGTCGGTGGACTTGCGGACACGATTGACGATCCCGAGTTTGAGGCAGCGCACCTGCGGAGACCGGCGGCCTCCCCTGCGCGCCGGGCGACCGGAGTTCTCTTCGAGCCGCTCAGCGCGGCGGCCTTGGTAGAAGCCGTGGCCCGGGTCGCGCGCCTGGGAGACACGGGCAAGCTTGAGACGCTCGAGCGGCGTCTCTTGCGTCTCGATGTCTCCTGGGCAAAGCCGGCAGCGCGCTGGGAGAAGATCCTCGAAGCAGCCGCGTACGAGGCGAAGGGACGTCTTTGACCACGAATCCCTTCCGGGTGTGGACCGGGCAGCCCGCACCGCTCGGCGCCACTTGGGACGGTGAGGGCGTGAACTTCGCGCTCTTTTCCGAGCATGCGTCTGCGGTCGAGCTGTGCCTGTTCGCTCCGCCACCCCCTGGCGCGGCCCCAGAGGCCGGACCGGAAATCGCCCGCATCCCCCTCACCGAGCGCTCCCGAGACGTGTGGCACGCGTACCTGCCTGATGTGCGACCCTGCCAGCACTACGGCTACCGGGTGCACGGGCTGTGGGCTCCCGCCGAAGGACATCGATTCAATCCCCAGAAGCTCCTTGTCGACCCCTATGGGCGGGCACTCTCCGCGGAGCTCCGCTGGAATGAGGTCCTCTTTGGACACGACCCAGCCACGAATCCCCCGGGCTCTGCGCCCGATTCTCGAGATAGTGCGCATGCGGTTCCGAAGTCCGTCGTGATTGATTCTGCCTTCTCCTGGGGAGACGACACCCCACCTCGCGTCCCATGGAATCGGAGCGTCCTCTACGAGTGTCACGTAAAGGGAATGACCAAACTTCACCCACAGGTTCCAACCGAGCGCCGCGGAACCTACCTCGGTCTTTCCTCGGAGCCGGTCATCGACCACCTGCTCTCGCTGGGGGTCACCGCCGTGAACCTCTTACCGGTGCAGCAGTCGGCGATTGATATGTTTCTCGCGGCGCGCAAGCTCACCAACTATTGGGGTTACAACACCCTCGCATTCTTCGCGCCCGACGTGCGCTTCGCGACCTCTGGCGCAGGTCCCGACGGAGCCGTCTGCGAATTCAAGTCGATGACGAAGGCGCTCCACCGAGCTGGCATCGAGGTCATCTTGGATGTGGTTTACAACCACACCGCCGAAGGCGGACCGCTCGGCCCCACCCTCTCCTTCCGTGGCATCGACAACGCCTCCTACTATCGGCTAAGGCCCGCGGACCGCCGTGAGAACCTGGACTTCACCGGCACCGGGAATACCTGGAATGTCCTCCACCCACGCGCGCTCCAACTCGTGCTCGATAGCCTTCGCTACTGGGTCACGGAGATGCACGTGGATGGTTTTCGCTTTGACCTCGCGACTGTGCTGGCTCGCGAGCCTGAGGCCATGACGCCTGAGGCCCGCTTCTTTGAAATGGTGCGGCAGGACCCCGTGCTGTCTCGGGTGAAGCTCGTGGCCGAGCCGTGGGACCTTGGACCCGGTGGGTATCAACTCGGCGCGTTCCCATTCGGCTGGTCGGAATGGAACGGACGCTATCGCGACGCGGTTCGACGATTCTGGCGCGGTGACGCGGGGCAGGTGCCTGAGCTCGCGTCACGCCTCGCGGGCTCGAGCGATATCTTCGCGGGGAGCGGCCGCGGACCTCACGCCAGCATCAACTTTGCGACCTGTCACGATGGATTCACGCTCGAGGATCTCGTGAGCTATGAGCGCAAACACAACGAGGCCAATGGTGAGGAGAACCGCGATGGGAGTGACACGAACTGGAGCTTCAACTGGGGCTACGAGGGAGGTCCGGCGCCCGAGGCTGTGAATCGGCTGCGTAAACGTGCGAAGCACAACATCATCGCGACACTCCTGCTGTCCCAAGGTGTCCCCATGCTTTCGCATGGGGACGAGCTCTCGCGCACGCAGCGTGGCAACAACAACGCCTACTGCCACGATTCTGAGCTCACCTGGCTGCGCTGGGACCTCGACCCGGAGCAACAGGAGTTTCTTGCGTTCGTGCGAGAGGTACTCCTCGTGCGGCGAGAAAACCCGGTCTTCCGCCGCCGGCGCTTTTTTCAAGGCAATGCCCTCCCGGGAAGTGGAGTGAAGGACGTGAGCTGGATTGGGCCCGACGGGGCGGAGCTCACGCAGTCCGGCTGGAACGACGCGGAGAACCACATCCTCGGCATGTTGGTGCCCGGCGACGCAAGCGACGAATCGGATAGCCGAGGTCGACCCCTTCAGACCAACTCCGGCAACGCCCGAGCCCTGCTCCTCCTTTTGAATGCGGGCGCTCGCTCCCGCCATTTCGCCTTCCCGCAGATCGCTGGGAGCGGCGAGTGGCGCGAACTCCTCAGTACCGCTCATCCGGCAAGGCGTACGCGACGAAGCCTTGGCGTGAACCTGGCCGCTCACTCGATTATCCTTCTGTGCCACGAGCGAGTGTCCCCGTGAGGAACTCCCGATGACCCGTCCCCGCTCCGCTCCGTCCGCAGCCGCTCATCCGCTAGCACCTGCGCCGGTGGACGCAGCACGCCTCCTCGCTGGAGAACACGCCGAGCCGCATCGCGTATTGGGCGCTCATCCCTTCGTGCGCGAAGGCATAGCTGGCTGCGTGGTGCGTGCTTGGCATCCCGACGCGACGGGATGCGAGTGCCTGATCGAAGGGGCGTCCGGTACTGGGGTGATCCCCATGGAGCCGCTCGAAGCGGGTCTCTTTGCGGGATTCGTACCCGGAGTCTCTCCGCCCATTTCCTATCGGCTGCGTCTGCGGTTTGCCGATGGCAACACCTGGTTGCGCGAAGACCCGTATCGCTTCCTGCCTACCCTCGGCGAGCTCGACCTCCACCTCTTCAACGAAGGTACCCATCGCAAGCTGTGGGAGGCCCTGGGGGCGCATCCCCGGCGCATTGACCACGTCGACGGCGTCTCGTTTGCCGTGTGGGCTCCCGCAGCTCAGCGGGTCTCCGTGGTCGGCGACTTCTGTAATTGGGACGGGCGCCTTCTTCCCATGCGTGTGCTCGGGAGCTCCGGCGTGTTCGAGCTCTTTGTACCGAACGTGGCTGCGGGTGCGCTCTACAAGTTTGAGATTAAGACGCGCGAAGGCGCGATACGATTGAAGTCAGACCCGATGGCCTTCTCGATGGAGCTTCCCCCGGGCTGTGCCGCGCGCGTTACCACGTCGTCCTACCACTGGAGAGACGCGGAGTGGATGACCACTCGCGCAAAGCGCGAGCTCGCGCGCGAGCCTCTTGCGATTTACGAAGTCCACCTAGGGAGCTTCGCGCGGGTCCCCGAGGAAGGGAATCGCGCCCTCACCTACCGCGAAATTGCTCCCAAGCTGGTGGAGCACGTGAAGCGTCTTGGCTTTACCTACGTGGAGCTTCTCCCGGTGGCCGAGCATCCCTTCTCGGGCTCCTGGGGTTACCAAGTCACCGGCTACTACGCACCGACATCGCGCTACGGTACGCCCGACGATTTCCGATTCTTCGTCGACCACTGCCATCAAAACGGGATCGGTGTCATCCTTGATTGGGTGCCTGCGCATTTTCCGCGGGACGATTTTGCCCTGCGCCGATTTGACGGTACGGCGCTCTACGAGCACGAAGACCCGCGGCTTGGCGAGCACCCCGACTGGGGCACGCTCATCTTCAACTATGGCCGCCACGAGGTGCGGAACTTCCTCATCGCGAACGCGA
>DAIOWK010000235.1:0-5920 GCA_036758525.1 Myxococcota bacterium | reverse complement strand
ACCCGCCATGGTGCACCTCGTGTCGACCCCCGACCGATACGCTCGACACCACCTTCCCGTAGTCCGGCCGGGACGGGTTTGCACCTACCGTCACGAGCTTGTCGGAGCCGTCTCCCATCCCCTCGACGCCCAAGGTGAAGACGTAGACGAAATCCTCCTGCCCCGTCACCTTCGGCAGATAGGGCGACTGGCAAGGCTCATCAGCCAGTGTCGGCCGCGCCAAGCAGAACAGGAGCGATACCAGAAGAACGAGCCTCTTTTCCATGTCGGACTCCTACTGCAGTCCTGCGGCGTCGCAGATCTCTTCGAAGGCTTCCTCGGTCGCGACCACCATGTCGTGTAGATCCGGAAACAGATCCCAGTCCGCCGTGAATCCCCAGCACAGTTGCCCTGCGTAGCTGAATAGCACGATGCCCAGGCCTAGGTAGTCGGTCAGCGGGAGCTGCCCGTAGTTGTCATGCATGCGTGATCCCAGCAAATACAACGGGACTTGTGGTCCCGGCACGTTCGTCACCACAAGGTTGAAGGGGAGCGCCCGAATCACCATGCGGGAGCCCAGGGAGAGCAGCGTTGCAGGCGTCCAACCGGCGACGGTGGTGAGCACCTCGGCACCGAGAGCGTGCTTCTCCTCCTTCAGCCGGACCGTCGTATCGCGGATGCGCTCGAGACAAGCCTTCGGATCACGCTCCGCGAGCGGAAGGTCCACCATCCAGGCGGAAACACGATTGCCGAGCGTGCCCCGTTCGTTCGTGCTGCGCACGCTCACGGGTGTCATCACGCGGAAATCGAGCCCGTCGACGCTGATGTCTCGCGATTCGAAGTAGCGCCGCATCGCGCCGGCCACGGTCGTGAGAACGACGTCGTTCAGCGAGCCACCGAGGCGCTTGCGCACCTCCTTGACGCGCCCGAGGTCCATCGCACACCAGTCGATACGGCGGTGGGGCCCGATCGGCTTGTTGATGGGCGTATCCGATACCGTGCGCAGGGAAGAAGACAGCGTGCTGCGGATCGCGCGCAGCATCGCGCGCAGGTCCGAGCGGGGGTCCTCGGCATCCCGGAACACGCGGCGCAAATCGAGCGCGGCGTTGATCGGTGCACGAACCCGCCGCACCGCCTCGGAGAGCGCGAGCTGAAGACCACTCGGCGCAGGCCGGGGAACAAAGCGCGGCGCGCGCTCGATCTTCTCCACCGGCTCGGAGGAGAGCAGAACCTCAAGCAGATCGACGCTGGATACGCCATCCACCATGCAATGGTGGATCTTGGTGACCATCGCAAAGCGGTCCGAGCCCTCCAGTCCCTCCACGATCCACATCTCCCAGAGCGGCTTTGAGCGGTCAAGTTGCTGCGACACGATTCGGCCGCACAGGCGTTTCAGCTGGCGTGCGTCTCCGGGGCGGGGCAGGCTCGTGTGGCGCACGTGGTAGTGGACGTTGAAATGAGCATCATCGATCCAGACCGGCACCCTCTCGACCGGTGTCCAGGCGAGCCTTTGGCGATAGCGCGGAATCAGATGGAGACGAGAGGACACGTATTCGCGTATACGATCGATGTCGATCCCGCCGTCGCCTTTGAGCAGCGGGCCTGCTTCGAGCGTGGCGACGCCGCCTACGTGCATGTGGCTTGTCGGCGTCTCGGCGAGCAGGAACGAACGGTCCAGAAAGCTCAACCTGTCGTAGCTGGAACGAGCCATACGGGTCTCCGAGTCGGTGGAGGGGAACTACAGGACGACGGTCCGGCCCTCGAACGGCCAGCGACCGCGCGCACCCTCGCGGAACGGACGCCACGCACCCTCGGCCTGGGCCAAGCGGTCCGCGACGATGAGAAGTGCCGCGGGATGATGTCCCATCCCGCAGTGACTGCTTAGAACCTCGACCGTTTCACGCTGCGGCCCTGACTCCTCCGTGCAGCACTGCCAAGGAACGATGCCGTCGCTACGGCTCACGATTGCGGTCGTGGGAACGGGCAGCGGCTCTTGCGCCCGCGCGAGGATCTCGGGCATGGCTTGCTGCGCACGGGGACCACTCCGGAACAGGCGACCCAGGTTGTTCGCGTGGAAGGCACGCAACGGGGCCGCAAGCGTGATCACCTGCCGCACCGCGCCGGGAGCGCCGCGCGCAAGGGCTCGGGCGAACACCCCGCCGAGACTCCAGCCCACGAGGCTCACCTTGCGCTCGTGGCGAAGCGCGAGATCGCGCAGACGTGCTTCGAGTGCAGGCAGCACATCGGGCCAAGGCCCCAAGTTCGTGCCGCGGCGCCAGCCATGCGTCATGTACCCGCGATCGCGCAGGAAGGCACGAAGGGGCGTGGTACTGCGGTCGCTCGCCAGAAAGCCGGGCAAGACCAAGACGGGGTGCCCATCGCCGCGCGGAGAGAGGGCCAGCATGGGCCATGCCGCGAGCAGGGCGCCAAACTCGAGGATGGCCCGGCCCTCGAGGGCGAGGAGCGCAAGCGGCGGGGGAGAAATAGGCTTGGCCTCGGGCATCGTTCCCATGATACGCCGTGACACCCCCACATGGAGCCTCGTCCCGGAGGGCGGCTTCGAGCGGGTCCGCTCGCGGTGAGTCCGGCTTGGCGCTCTTTGGCGGCCAGGGCTGCGCCCCTACCTCCCGAGCCGCGGATCCTCGGGTCCCGCAGCGGAATCTTCTTCGACCCGCACTCCCGGAACCGGCGCCATCTCCGGGGTCGCGACCGCACCCGCAGCGCGAAGCGCGCGCGTAAGCGGCGTCACGTCTGCTTCGGGCCAGAGCGCGATGATCGTCCCCCCATCGCCCGCTCCGGCGAGCTTCGCGCCCAGCGCGCCGGCTCGAAGCGCCGCCGCGATCAGGGTCTCGTTCGACTCGCCAGAGCCGCCGAAACTTCGCTGGATGGCGTGGTTTTCGTTCATGAGCTCCCCGAAGCGTCGAAGGTCGTCGTTCAACAGTGCAACCTTTCCCTCGCGCGCAAGCTCGGCCATGCGCGCATACCCGGCGACGATCTCGGCATCCCCCGCAAGCCAACGCTCCCGGATGGGCTCGTGAACCGAGCCCGAGCTGTGTCGCACGCCAGTCACGCCGAGGGCGAAAGGCAGGGCAGGCACGAGCCCGTCGAGCGCCTCCACGGTGGCATAGCGCGGCGGGTCGAAGACCTCCCCATGGGCCTTGCCACGAAAATCGAGGTATCGGAGCCCTCCGAATACCGCCATATACTGATCACCGAATCCACAGACAACACCGATCCGTGTCCATTCGATGTGGCGTGCGAGCTCCGCGAGCGTGTGTGGTCTCGTCGCTCGGCGCTGCCACGCGAGGCAAGCCTGCAGGAGCGCCACCACGAGTGCGGTCGAGCCTGCGAGGCCGCCCTGGAGCGGGATCTCGCTCGTCCACTCGATTCGACAGCAGGGACTCAGGGGACCCACCTCCGCGAGTACGGCGCGGGCGAGATCGAAGGGGTCTCTCCGAAGCTCGAGCTCGTGTGGACCCGCGATCGTGCATTCTTGGTCCGAGGTTGCAAGGACGAGCCTCGGCCCTTCCACGAGCGTGACCCGCGCCCGAAGCCGCACCGAGCACGAAATCTGCGAGCCTCCGTACTGGTCGGTCGGATTTCCGAGGACACCGGCGCGGCCCGGTGCCGAGACGACGAGACGACGAGGCAGCGGCATCGATCCAAGGGTGCCAAGAGGTCGCGCAAACCGGAAGGGGACCCGTCGCGCCTCGACGCCTCCGGAGACGAGGAGCGGGGTCGCGCCTTGCGGCGGGAGGACGGAACCCTCCGCTCACTCGACCGTGTAGCGCCGCCCGATGGCCTCCATTCCCTCGAGACCCAAAAGCCGTGCCAACTCTTCCAGGCGGTCGAGTGCGGGGCTGCCCGAGATCCCGCCGGTCGCGGCGAGCTCTTCCATCGCGCTACGCATCCGATCCCAGGCCGCGAGCAGCGTTCCGATGTGAAGCATCAGCTTGAAGCCCAAGGCCGCCGCCTCCGCCACCGGGAGCTGTCCGTTGTAGACGAGCGGGATGCCCTCGAGCGACTGGGCGTAGCGCTCCATGTCCCCGCGCGTCCGGATCCCGTCTACGAACACGAGGTCGGCCCCCGCGTTGCGGTAGGCGCGGGCTCGGTGCACCGCCTCCTCCCAGCCGTGGGGTGCCAGGGCGTCGGTGCGAGCGATCACGACAAAGTCCGGGTCGCACCGGGCGGCGCACGCCGCCCGCACCTTCGGCACCATCTCCTCCAGCGGGATCACCTGCTTGCCCGCGAGAAAACCGCAGCGCTTCGGCCACACCTGGTCCTCCAGGTGAAGGCCCGCGGCACCGGCCCTCTCATACTCGCGCACGGTGTGCCAGACGTTCAGAGGATTGCCGTAGCCGGTGTCGGCGTCACAGACCACCGGCACGCCGGCCGCGCGTGCGAGCACGCGGACATTCTCGACCATCTCCGAGAGGCCGAGCAGACCCACATCCGGAAGCCCGCGTGCGGCGGCGGTCCCAAATCCCGTCATGTACACGGCCTCGAAGCCCGCTGCGGTCGCGAGCTTCGCTTGGAGACCGTCAAACACAAAGGGCGCCACGACCAGCGACCGGGTCCGCAAGAGCTCGCGCAGGCGCGACCCCGGCGTCGTCATCGGAGGCTCACGCGGAGGCGCATGCGCCCTTCGCGACTGAGGCGCACAGCGAGCGCGAAGGAGCCGGTTTCGCGATCGTGCGCGATTCCCTCCTGCCCCGCGAGCTCTCCCGCGCGGACGGGAAGGGCCCTGCGGTCTCCGGGACACCAGGCGGTCGCGTGGTTCAGAGCCCTCGCGCTCCAGCCCTGGACCTCGACCCTTTCAAGCGGTGCACCGAGCAGGTCGAAGCACAGCTCGTCCGTCAGCACTTCGATCTGCGAGATGCGCTGGTCCCCCACCGTCGCCCATTTCGAGACGTCGCCGAAAAGCGTGATCTCGCCGGGGAGTAGCGGACACACGATACGGTAGTCAAACGCTTGGAACGGAAGCTCCAGGTCCCATCCGCCGTCGGGGCAAAGCCGGGTCCACGTCCGTCGCCGCCAGTCGTAGAGAATCACGACCCCTTTGGGGCGAGCGACGCCCAAGTCAGCGAGCTCGACGCGAAAGCACATCGGCTCCTTCGCGCGCCATGCGTTCAGCGAAACCACATAGTGCCAGCGACCCGCCGGGTGGAGCGAATAGGTTTCTCCCACGAGGGGCGCCTTCTCGAAAAAAGCGCTCTCTCTGAAGCAACGATCGCAGGCAGCAATCGGAGCATCCGGTTTCACAAGCACACCATCCGGGCGGCAGCTTCGCCGAACGATCCCGCGGTCTGTGTGGCCCAGTCGATCCCCGATCCCGACGGGACCTGCCGACAGGCTGGCGAGAAGCGATTCGGCCTCCACGTATTTCTCGCCGGGTCCGAGGCCTGTCTCTCCGTGCGTCAAGAAGACGTCCTTGTAGGGGTGCAATCCGAGGGCGCGCGCGAAGGCATTGCCGTGCAGGAACCAGACCCAGTTGAGTCCATTGTCGAACAAGTAGCGGTAGTCGCCACTGGTCCGTACGGAGGTGACATGACGCAGCGTCACCGTCTGAAGCCAATCGGCAGGAGTGCCCATGCACCACTGCAGCGTGAGGCCGTGTTCCCCCGCCGCCCGGTCGAGCCCTTCCTGCCAGGCACGTGCGCGGCCCGGAGCCTCGCGCAGCCCGCGAATGCCAAAGAAGGACTCGACCAGCCAATCTTGTTCGTAGCTGATGGCACCCCACGCAGCGGCCTGCGCCATCAGCACCCGAAAGAAGGCTGGATCCTTGGGATGTGCGTAGGTGCCGTCGAGCCACGCGCAGTGCTCTTCGAAGTACGGGGAGAGGCGGGAGAAGTGCCGGCTATGGAAGATGAGTGGGAGACCGCCCAGGCGGCTTCGAAGCCCGTGCAGTCCATCGGGGAAGACATCCTCGCGCGGCTCCCAG
>DAIOWK010000234.1:0-5939 GCA_036758525.1 Myxococcota bacterium | reverse complement strand
CCGGTCGAGCCGCCGAAGCCGCCGCCGCCGCCCCCGCCGCAGAAGATCGTGTTGCCCAAGGAGGCCACGCGTTTGCCGGAGGCGGTGCCGGCGAAGCCGAAGCCCAAACCCCCGCCCAAGGACTATGACGCGCTCATGAAGGAGCTGCGGTCGCAGACCGGCGATGTGCGACCGCAGCCCGTCGAGACCGCCCGAAGCACACCGGTCGCGGTGGCGGGCGCAGCCGGCGGAACCGTGCGCGTGAGCCCGGAGGTCGCCGCGTGGATTCGCGATGTCAAGATCCAGGTACACAAGAACTGGATCAGGACTCCCGGCTTCGATCGTCTCGAGACCACGCTGCTTGTGACCCTCGACGCGGCCGGCAATGTGGTCGGGGAGCCGAAGATCAAGCAGCGCTCTGGCAATCCCTATTACGACGACAGCGTGGTGCGCGCGATCCAGAAGGCGAGTCCACTCCCAAAGCCTCCCACACCGGGCGAATGGACGTTCGTGTTCCCCTCCGAGGAGCCCTCCTGATGTCGCGCGCACGTGTTGCCTTGATCGGACTTTTCTTCGTGGCGCTTCCAACGGCCGCCCTTGCGCAGGAGGAAAACCCGGCCGTCGTCGTGCCGCCGCCGGCGGAGGGCGGCGTCTACAAGGCCGCCGTGCAGCGCTTCTTCGACTTGGGTGGAGGAGGCGAGGCGCTCGACTCGGTGCGCGCTGGGATCGGCGACGCACTCGAGTTTTCGAGCCTCTTCAAGGTCCTCCCCCACGGGGCGTACCTGGCGAGCGACAGCAGTGCGCGCCTCGAAGGTTCGCCACCCCTCGTGTGCTCGGACTGGCGTCAGATCGGTGCCGACGCCCTGGTAGAAGGCGAGCTCTCACAGAGCGGCAAGGAAGCCACCGTCGAGTTTCGCGTTTGGGACGTGTCCCGCTGCACGAAGCTTCTGCGCAAACGCTACACCGGCCCCCCGAGCGACCTGCCGCGCATCTCGAGACGGATTGCCGATGAGATCGTCGGCGCCTTTACCGGCAAGCCCGGAGTGGCCAGCACAGAAATGGCCTTCATCTCGAACCGCACCGGGGCTCCAGAGGTGTTCATCATGGGCGCCGACGGGAGCGACGTGCGGCAGGCCACGCACAACAAGTCGATCAACAACTTTCCGGGCTGGTCGCCCGATGGCAACACAATCATCTATACCTCCTATCGCGAGGCGCACCGTCCTGCTCTGTATGTCCTGACACGCGGCACCCAGTCTCCGGGCCGCGTCTTCCGCAATCTCGTTCCGGGGGCGCAGCAGTTTCGCGGTGTCTTCGATCCCTCCGGGGGGAAGGTCGCCGTAGTGATCAGTGTCGAGGGGAACTCGGACATCTGGCTCGTCAATCGTGACGGCACAGGCGCTCGGCGCCTTACGAACGAACGCTCGCTCGAGGTCTCCCCGAGCTTCTCCCCCGACGGCCACCGCATGGCCTTCGTCTCGGACCGGGCGGGCTCACCTCAGATCTACGTCATGGATCTCGACAGCGGAAACGTGAGGCGGCTCACCTTCAACGGCGGCTACAACACCGCGCCGGCTTGGTCTCCCGATGGAAAGTGGATTGCCTACGAATCCCGGGTGGGAGGGGGATTTGATCTCTGGTTGATTGATCCCGAGGGCACGACGAACTCTCCGATTGTGGAGAACCCGAGGGATGACGTTTCCGCGACCTGGTCCCCGGACAGCCGGAAGATCGCGTTTAGCTCCGATCGCCGCGGTCGCCCGAGCATCTTCGTGGTCGACGCCCCGACGGGAACCAATCTGCGGCAACTCACGCGCGAGGGCAGCACCAACACCTCACCGGCTTGGGGGCCGTACGTTCGCGAGCTGCGTTAGTGTCCCCCCGCGCAGGGGCCGCGGCAGCCGCGGGAAGATGGAGGGGAAGATGGATCTCAGCGCGAGGGCGATCAGGCGCCTGGCCGTTCTGTGCATCGGCGCGCTTTTAGCTGGGCAGCTTGCGGGCTGCGTCAGCGTCTCCGAGTACCGCAAGCTCGAGCATGACGTACGCACGCTCCAAGCGAAGCAATCCGGCACCGGCGGGCGTGAACAGGTGGCGGATCTCGGGGCGCGTATGGACAGCCTGCAAGCCGATCTCCAGCGCCTGGAAGGACGCCTTGAGGTTGTCGAGCACAACACCCAGGACGCGCTGAACGAGGCTCACAAGGCGCGGCGCGAAGCGAATGATCCCGCAGCACCTCCCCAGGCGTCCCCCCCCGCGGGCTCGCCTGAGCCGCCCCCTCTCGGCACGACCGCGCGCCCGGGGAGCCCCCAGGTGGCTGCGGCGGCGCCTTCTCCGGCGCCCTCGCCACCGGGCACCGCCCCGGCGCCAGCGGATGACGGGGCCTCGAAGAAGGGCGCAAGCGCCGAGGAGGTACAAGCCTACCGCGCCGCCTTCGCCGCCTGGCAGCGCAACGATACCGACGCCTGTATTGACCAGTTCCGCCAGTTCCTGCAAGCTCACCCGACTTCGATTTACGCCGACGACAGCGCGTACTGGATGGCCGACTGCTACTTCAAGAAGGGCGACTACAAGACAGCGGTACTGCGATTCGATGATGTGGTGGCGCGCTACCCGAAGGGCAACAAGGCGGCGGACGCGCTTTACCGGCATGGAGAGTCCCTCGTGCGCCTCGGCCCGGGTTACTCCAAGGCGGCACTTCGGGCGTTCGAGCGCGTGATCGAGGAGTATCCGGACTCGCCGCGCGCCGCCGAAGCGAAAAAGCAGATTGAGCTCCTCGGGGGAACGCCTCCATCGACGACAGGTTCCGCGGCGGGAACGACGAAGCCAGCGGGGAGCGCTGGCAGCAGCCACTAGAGGCCAGGGAGAAGGTGCAGGCTTGAAAAAGCGCGATCTGCAGCGATTTCAGAAGGTGCTCCTCCTACAGAAGGAGCAATTGCTGGGGAATGCTCGAAAGGCGCTCTCCGGGGACATCCATCTCGATCCGGACGACTTCCCGGACGAGATCGACACCGCGTCCTCTGAGATCGGGCTTTCCTTCATCGGACGTCTGCGTGAGCGCGAGCGGGGATTGCTCAACAAAATCAACGCTGCGCTTGAGAAGATTGAGCAGGGCGTCTATGGCGAGTGCGAGAATTGCGGCGAGGAGATCGGCCTAAAGCGCCTGGAGGCTCGCCCGGTGGCCGAGCTGTGCATCGACTGCAAGGCGGAGCAGGAGAAACTCGAACGCCGCATGGGCTAAGCGCGCGGAGAGAGCAGGACCTCGTGCTCGGGGTGGAGAGTTCCTGCGACGAAATGGCGGCCGCCGTGGTCCGCGGCGGACGCGCGATCCTCTCGAATGTGATCCACGGCCAAGCCGACCTGCATGCCCCCTACGGTGGGGTCGTGCCGGAGCTGGCTTCGCGCGATCACGTGAGGGCGATCTCCCGGGTGGTCGGGGAAGCGCTGACGCAGGCAAGTGTCGCACCGGAAGAGCTCGCGTGTGTCGCGGTCACCGTGGGCCCGGGTCTGATCGGATCGCTGCTCGTCGGGCTCTCCTTTGCCAAGGCCTTGGCTTACCGATTCCGGCTGCCCCTCGTGGGCGTTCACCACCTCTCCGGCCACCTGGCATCGATTGCGCTGGGCAGCGAGACGGTGAGTACGCCCCATTTGGGCCTCGTGGTGTCGGGGGGGCACACGGCCCTCTACCGGCTCGAGGCGCCCGGCAAAAGCGTGCTTCTCGGCGAAACCCGGGACGACGCGGTAGGGGAGTGTTTCGACAAGGTCGCGAAACTGCTTGGGCTTCCGTATCCCGGCGGGCCGTCCGTCTCTGCCGCCGCAAGGGCCGGCGATGCAAATGCCCATCTCTTTCCGCGGCCCCTGGAAGGCGCTCCCGGCCTCGACTTTTCGTACAGCGGTCTCAAAACCGCTGTGGCGCTGGAGGTGAAGAAACGCACTCCCGTTGGCGAGGCCGATCGCGCGGATCTCGCGGCGTCGTTTGAAGCCGCCGCGACCGACGTCCTAATCGCGCGGACGCGCCGGGCAGTGCAGCAGGAAGGCCTTGGAACCGTAGTGGTGGTGGGCGGGGTGGCAGCCAACCAGCGGCTTCGCGAGGGGATGGCGCGCGCGGCGCGCGAGGACGGCTTTCGCGCCGTCTTTCCCGCGCCCGCTCTCTGCACGGACAACGCAGCCATGATTGCAGCAGCAGGTTGGCAGCGGCTCGCGCGGGGCGAGCAGGACGATTTGCGCCTCAATGCCTTTTCTCGCTCACCCCTTGCGCCAGCCCGCGCGCCCCGCACGCCGGCGTGAGTCCTGGGGAGATCCGGGCGTTGCTTTCGCGGCATGGTCTCGTCGCCCACCGCGACCTCGGGCAGAGCTTCCTCGTGGACGAAGCGGTGGCCGCTCGCCTCGTCGCCTTTGCCGGAGTGGAAGCCCAAGACATGGTGATCGAAATCGGCACGGGGCTGGGCATCCTGACGCGCGCGCTGGCTGCGCGCGCAAAGCGCGTGCTCACGATCGAGGTGGATGCGGGTCTCGTACGGGCGCTCCAGAGCGAAGAGCTCCTTCCGCAGAACGTCGAGCTGATCCACGCCGACGCCCTGGAAGTCGACTTCAAGGGGCTTGTCCGAGGCGCCGGCGGCCCCACGCGGGTGGTGGCGAACCTGCCGTACGCCGTGGCCTCGCCCCTTCTACGCCGCCTGCTCGATGTGCGGGGAGAGCTTGTTGACTGGTCTGTGCTGCTCCAGCGGGAGGTGGCCGAGCGACTGCTGGCAAAGCCGGCGACACGCGAATATGGATCACTTTCCGTGCTCCACCAGCTCTGTGTGACGGCCACCCGGGGGCCAGATCTGCCGCCGCGCTGCTTTTTCCCAGCCCCCCGGGTGGTCTCGCGTTTCGTGAGGCTCGTCCCTCTGAAGGCGCCCATACTGGCTTCGACGGAACTCTCCGAAGTGGAGCGGCTCACCCGCGCCGCCTTCGGCCAGCGCCGCAAGACCCTCGCAAATGCCCTGCGCGGCGGGCTCGTCCCGCCGCCTTCGACGAAGACGCTGTTCGACGTCTTGTCCGGCCTCGGGATCGACGCAAACACCCGGGCCGAGAGGCTCGCACCGGAGTGCTTCGTTGCCTTGGCCCGTACACTGCGCAAAGTACCCGCAACCGTGTCGGCCGCGGGACCCGCCTAGCCGCCATGGAACCGGACGATCTTCTCGAGCGCCTGCTTGCGCTGGCCCGCAGCGCGGGAGTCGAAGTGCGCGAGACGAAAGCTCAAGGAGAAGTCGATTCGGGACCCCACAGCGCAAGTTGCCGCCTCCGGGGGAGGCTTTGGGTGATCCTCGTTGCGGGCGATCCGCTCGAGGAGCGGATTCGCGCGGTGGCCGACGCCCTGGACCAGGCGGACCCCGGATGGCTCGAAACGCACTACCTGCCGCCCGCGCTGCGCACCCGCCTCGAAGGTCGCCCGGGGCGGCCGCGGGGCTAGCAAGGGCGCGTGCCTTGACACCTCCTCGGCGACCGCCGTATCGTTTTTGTCGCGTGCGAGGGGAATCGCAGGTTGCGATCCCCATCGAAGGTCAGATCATCCCCGGGCCCGAGCGCCCGGCAGGCAGAGACGTCGCCTGACATCGCCCGAAACACGCTCGGATCCGCAACGCGGACCGAGACGGGGGCGGATCAGTGCGGACCGCTGGCGCGCATCGCGCCGCGGCGGTCGGCTGCGCCTCCGGAGATCTTCCGGCAGGCGCGTTTTTGTTTCCGGACACCGGACTTCGGGCTACTGGAGGCGCCCTTGTCCACCCCCCCGCGCAGTGAGATGCGAAAGACCGCGAGCGCCGAATCTCTCCGCGAGCACAGGACGACAGTTCGTTCCCTAGGCGCGCGCAAGCGTCGTGGTGAGCGTTTCACCATGCTCACCGCCTACGACTATCCCTTCGCTCGCATCTTCGACGAAGTGGGAATCGATGTCCTGCTCGTCGGAGACTCCCTCGGCA
>DAIOWK010000233.1:0-5959 GCA_036758525.1 Myxococcota bacterium | reverse complement strand
GCGGAGGATGACGACGATGACGCCGACGACGAGTAGGAGCTCGGAACGCGGCAAGACACGGGCGCGCCGGAACGTAGGGGCCAAGCCCGTGCGGCGGGTGCGCAAAGGGGCCGTAGCGATCGCAGCAGGGCTCCCGGCACCGGAAGACGGCAAGCTCTACTACCGGATCGGCGAGGTGAGCCGAATCACAGGTGTCAAGCCCTACGTGCTTCGTTACTGGGAGTCCGAGTTCCGTTGGATGGCGCCCCAGAAGTCACGCTCGCAACAGCGTCTGTACCGCCGACGTGACATTGAGATGATCCTTCTGATTAAGCGTCTCCTATACGAGGAGCGCTTCACGATTGCCGGAGCACGCCGTCGCCTGCGAGAGCTTGGTGTGGGCCGAGCACTCGAGGCGCCGCAGCTCGATCTCGGCCTCGAGGTCGACGACCGTGACCGCTACCGCCGCATCCGCGCAGAGCTTGCATCGATCCGCGCGATGGTCTGAGCACTAGAGCGGAAGGGAAATCAGGAGCCCGCTCAGCGTGAGCCACAGGAGCAGGTAGGACACACCGAAGGTCGCAATCGCTCGCAGGGTCGTGAAGTCGAGCGCTTGGCGTACCGCGATGATCCCCGCCACCAGCATCCAGAGGTCCGTGGCGACGGTAAAGGCGAATCCCAAGGGGGGCGGGGGGACCGCAGCGAGCAGGCGGAAGATTCCCGGCGAGAAGGCAAAGCCAGTCGTGCGCAAGACCTCGGCATAATCGGTAACCGTTTCGGGGCCGCGCAGGAACGTGGCGCCGACCATGTACGAGAACACAGAGCCCGCAAGCCACAGGACGAACGGCTCCATCACATCGATGGCGACGTGACGGACGCCATGCCCCCCGAGCGCGCTGCCCAGCCCGCCGGCGGCAGTGGCAAAGAGCACCACGAGGAACGCCTGCCCGATCGATCGATGCTCGGCCTCCACTTCCTCGAAGAGCTCCGACTCGAGCAGGCTCGCGCGGATCATGCGCCGCCAGAGCGAGCGGTTCGGCTGCGGTTGATTCATGGCCTGGTCCCGAAGATTCGGTCGAACAGACGCCCGATCTCTCCTCGCACGCCCGTCGAGTCGCGCACCTCACCGATGGCCCGAACCACCGCCTCGGTCGAGTCGCAGCGCGCAGGATTCCCGTCCACATCGGTACAGCGCAGGCCCATGGGCGGTGTGCGTCGCCCTACGTCCATCGCGGCTTGTCGTACGGCCTCGCGGTAGTCCGGGTCCTTTTCGCTTCTCGCGTATGCCTTCGAGAGAAGCTCATTCCAGTGTTCAAGGCGAGCCAGGGTCTCGGGGTCGGCACCGCCTTGCGAAGAGGCTGCGCGCGCGAGGCGGTAGTAGCCGTAGGCGAGGGTGGAGAGCGCCTCGTAGGGCCGCTCGGACTGTGCGCCTTGGGCAACGTCCGCCTCCACCCGCTGGGCTTCTTCGTCGCTCAACCTGTTCTGGGCGAGGCCACTGAAGAACTCCCCGTAGGTGTGCTGTGCGGGTTGAAGACAAGCCGGGGCTTGGCCCTCTTCGGGGATCTTGCAATAGGCGCCGGCGGTTGGCTTTGTTTCATCCGAGCAGGCGAAGCCGGCCAAGAGCGCGAGCACGAGGCTCGCGCGCAAGACCAGCGGCATTACGCCTTTTCCACAGCGGGAAGGGCGACGCGCAGTCCGCAGACGAGGCCGAGCCAGATCGGCCCGATTCTCATATAGCAACGGGGCTTGGGCTCGTCGTCCGCGTGAATCTCGACCTCGGCCTCAATGATTTGCAACCGGTCGTCAAGCTCGCCGTGTCCGCGCACATTGGGGATGGGGTCGAGCCCCTTGCGCAACGTTACGCCCGTGATGCCGTGGGCGTCGAGCGGCGGATAGGTCGGATCGTTAAGCTCCGGGTGGGCCACGTTGGTGTCGGGGTCATCCACGCCAGCGAGGACAAATCGATCATCGGCGCCTCGGCGAAGAGCCCGACCGTGCGCCGGCGCCAGACGAAACTCGCGGCCGATCGGCCCGTGGAGCTCGAGAAAGAGCGGATCATCGGAGGCCGCGAGCAGATCAGTGCCGACGTGGACACGAACCACAATCCGGCGGATCCGCGCTCGCACCTGCGGCTCGGCCATTCCAAGGTCCTCCGCTGCGCAACGCGACTCCGCGGAGGGTAGGCGGGCCGGAGAGCCGGGGTCAAGGCACCCGACTTCCAAGGACTGCTCTAGAATCGCGGGGATGCGGCTTTGCGGCCTGATTCAACAGTTTCCCCTTGCGCTCTGCGCGGTGCTATTTGCCGCACACGAAAGCCTGGCGGAATGCGAACCGTGGCCTGGGGAACCGAGCCCACTTCCCACGGCGTCGTCCAGCGATGAGTTCTCGACCCGCTTCGCCCATCTTCGTGCCGAGGAGCTGGCGGCTCTGGCGCTCGATCTCGAGCCCGTAGCCCCCGGCGACGCCTATAGGGTGTGGCTTCACGTCGCATGCTTGGATTCCGAGCGTGAAGATGCCCGGGCAGGTGTGGAGCGAACCGCTCCCCTGCGCGTACACGCGCCCGAGGTCGTGCGCCAGCCGGACGCAGTCTCTGCCGCCGCCCCAGACGTGGCCTCCGCCTTCGGGCGACTCGATGACCCGATCATTGTGGTGTTGGCAACACGAGGACCAGACGCGGCGCAGCCCATGGCTGGGCCGCCGGCACGAGGCGCTGGCGTAGCCCCGCATGCAGCCGGCGCCGCGCCCCTTGCGGCCCCCAAGAAGCATCGGCTCGCCGCCGATGGGCTTCTCGATGAAGCCGATACTCTCGTTCGCCAAGCCCACTTCGAGGAAGCGCTCGCGAAGGCCACGGAGGCGCGAGAGGCCGTTCCGCACACGGGCAATCAAGCCGCCCTGCGCCAGCGGCGCGTGCGAGCCGATGTGATCGCAGGCACGGCGCAGGTCGCACTCGGCAAGGACGCGGATGCGCGCGCGAGCTTTGAGCGCGCGCTCCAGACCGACCCGAGTCTGCGCCTCGATCAGACGAGCACATCGCCGAAGGTCGTTCGCGCGTTCGATGCGGCGCGCGCGGCGGCGCCCGGTGGTGCGCGATGAGACCCCTCCCCTGGAGAGGACCTCTCGGGGCGCTGGCTCTCCTCGGGGTCGCAGGATGCCTCGCACCCCCGCCGCAGAACGCCTGGCTCCAAGTGGACGTAGCACGCGGCCTTGCGTCCGGGCCTGGGGCAGCGCTCCCCGCACGGGTGGACGTCGTGATGGATGTGACCCCGAGCATGGCCGCCGCCGTTCGGGGGAAGTCCTCCAATCTCGACGCCGCCCGAGCCGGGGCCGCACAGCTCCTGCGCAGCATCCCTCCGGATGTCCCCGCGACCCTCGTGGCCTTCGGGACCAGGGCTCCGGCTTGCGAGGCTCCTCCGCTCGTCCTTGGACCCGAAAGCGGTCGCGCCGCGGTGCTTGCAGTCCGCGCAGAGGAGATGAGCCCCGTCGCGGAGGCCTCCTTGGCTTCTACACTCGATAGCGTCGCAACCGCACTGGCCGTGGAGAAGGTCGCCGAGCGCACACGCGTCGTCGTCTTCACGGATTTTGCCCTGAAATGCGGCGACGATCCCTGCAAGGCCGGGGAGAAGCTCCTTGCGACGGGTGCCACGCTGGATCTCGTGGTGCTCGGGGGAGGCCAGGTGCCCGCCTGTCTGCGCTCCCCCGCGCTCCTGAGCGGGTTCCCGACCTCAGTGTCGCATCGGACGGATGCGGCTCCGGTTTCATTTCGACTCGTGGGAGCTCCGACAGGTCCGCCCCGCGCGCCGGCGGAGGGCATCGCCGGAGAGCGCCCGATGCGGGTGGATGCGGGACCCGCAACGGTCGAGCTCGGCCTCACACCACCCCTCGATGTACCCGTCGTGCTCTCTGCCGGATCTCTTCTGCGCCTGCGGGTGATCGACTTCCCGGAGGCGGTGCCCCCGGTGCGCGATTGGTTGGTGGAGACCGCAGCGCCCCCCGCGGATCCCTCCCAAACGGATTCTCCCCGGTGAGCATTCCCGCTCCCGACCCGTTTGGAATGACGGCGGATCCCGAGACCTATATGCCGCGCGCTGCCACCGAGCGCGCACTCGCCGCGCTCGAGCGTGGGCTTCTTGCCGGAGAGAATCCCGTGGTCCTCACGGGGCCCGCGGGTATCGGCAAGACCTTGCTCCTGCGTATTGCGGAGCGACGACTCGCAGAGCGAGTGCGGTGTGTGTATATCGCGTACGCTGCGCTCTCAGCGGCAGAACTCTGTAGCTGGATCCTCGGGCTTCTCGGTGAGTCTGCACCCGCGAACGGCGATGCGGAATCGGCCCTTCTCGCGGTCGCCCGTGGGCTCGCCCAAGCGGGCACACCGCTTGCTCTCTTGATCGACGACGCAAGCGCCATTCCGCCGGATACCGCCGAGCGCATTCAAACCCTTGCAGCGGGATCCGGTGGTGTGCTCACGATCGCCGCCGCCGACATGGAAGATGCTTCCGCTGAGCCGTGGATCCCACGATTTGGCTCGCATGTCGAGCGAGTCTGCCTAGAGACCCCGATGAATGCGGCGGAGACAGCGCTTTACATCCGAGCGCGCCTTGAGCGGGGAGGGGCGTCCTCCGATGAGCGCGGGCGCCTCGACCCCAAAGTGATCGACCGGATCTTCCGCCGGTCAAACGGAATTCCGCGCGCCGTACAGGCGTTGGCGAGTGAGTTCCTGCGTGTGGGCGAGGCTGCGCTCCCGAGAGAGGCGCTTCAGGCCCTGCTCACCCAAGAGGACACGGCCGAACTCGCCGCCCGTGCGGCGGCGGGCCTTCGCGCTCGCGACGTCCTCCCCGTCGAGCGGGCGACGCGGCCGGAGGTGACCCCTCCGTCCGGTCCTGTCGCTCGAGGTCCGGTCAGAAGCGCTCCTGAGAAGGAATCCCTGTCGCAGCTCACGCCTCCCTTGGCGACACCGTTGCCTTCGCAGCCGCGGAGCGAGCCCCCAGTCCCGGTACGAGAATCTTCTCTGGCACCTTCTCAGGCGGCTTCAATTTCAGTGACACCACCTGCGGAGTCGCAGACGCGCGAGCGCACTTCGCCGCCCCTCCCCGCCTCGCGACGTACTACCGTTCCCCGGCCCGTCGCGAAGCGGGCACCCACCCCGGAGGCCCCGGCCCGCGGGCTTTATCGGCGGACGATCTGGATCACCGTGATCGGTCTCGCGGGAGCAATCGCCTTGGTGATTCCATTCCTGCGCAGTGCTCCCGCTGTCCCATCCCCTGCACCTGTGCCCGACGCGGGATCGCCCGCGTCCGCCAAAAGCCATCCCGAGTTGACCGGAGCTGCCCCCATCGGTGTCACCGCACCGGAACCCTCTCTGCCGAAGCAGCTGGATGTTCCTCCTGCGTCACAACCTGAAAGCGAGCGGCCAGCCTCATCGGGGTCTGTCGAGCCTGAGCCTTCGACTCCTTCGGCCCCGGCCCCTCGCGTCGCTGAGGTCGCCCCCGTTCCCGTGCACATCAATGCCACGCCGTGGGCCACCATCGAGGTGGATGGCGTGGCTCTCGGAGAGACGCCCATCGCAGGCGCGCTCCTCGCGCCCGGCAATCATCTCTTTAGGGCGCGAATGCCCGACGGCCGTGTCATTGAGAAAACCGTGCAAATTGGCGCCGACACTCGCTACGTGACCTTCAAGTAAGACGTTGGGTGAGGCCGTCGACAGAGCGCCTGCGGACCGCTACTCAACACCTTGGTTCGGGCCGTAGCGCAGCTTGGTAGCGCGCCTGAATGGGGTTCAGGAGGTCGCGGGTTCAAATCCCGCCGGCCCGACCAATCAAATCAAGCACTTAGAACCTTTGCCTTTGCCAGCCTTCAGAGTGCCGGAAGCAGGGCGGAAGCCCCCGAGTCGATTTGGAACCGGCCTGACGGCTGGGGCGGTCGCTCTCTCTAGCCCAACTTCCGCAGCTGGCGGTTGATTTGGGCTTTTTTCCGGGGTCCGACC
>DAIOWK010000232.1:5742-5973 GCA_036758525.1 Myxococcota bacterium | reverse complement strand
AGAGCGCGGTCGTGCGCGAGCTCGAGAAGTTCTCTCCCGGCTCGCGCACCGCACGGAGCGCCGCATTCCTCTTCATCTGGTTCTCTCTCCACTCGTTCTTGGTTCTCGTTTTCCACAGCCAGCGGAACAACTACTACGCCCGGATCTCGCGACGGGTTGTGTACGCCGAGTCCAGCGCGATGCTGGCTTTCTGGATTGGAGTGTTCGTACTGGCCGGTCCGTGGAACTTCC
>DAIOWK010000232.1:0-5732 GCA_036758525.1 Myxococcota bacterium | reverse complement strand
TCCTGTTTCTCTATGTGGTGCCGCTTGTTGTCGCGAATTCGCTGATCATGTCGTACATCGCTACGAATCACTTCCTCAATCCGCTCACCGAGATCAACGATCCACTGGCCAACACGCTTTCCGTCACGAGCCCGCGTTGGCTCGAGAAGTTGCATCTGCAGTTCGGCTACCACGTCGAACATCACCTATTTCCGACGCTGAGCGGCCGCCACGCACCCGTCGTACGCGATGCCCTGCTTCGCCTGTACGGCGATCGCTACCTCACGATGCCTCACGCCCGAGCGTTGCGGCTGCTCTACACCCGCCCGAAGCTTCACGACGGGTACGACATGCTGGTGGATCCGCGGACCATGGGCGCCTTCGATGTCCTCGCGCCAGGTGACCTCTCGATGTCCAAGGTGAACTAAGCCGGGGAGGGCGCGTGGACACACCCGCCATCTGTTCGCACGTGTCGCCAAACTTTGACGCCTCGACTCCCGCCAAGGCAGGCCACAGCGGACTTGGCTGCGTCCGCGGCAAGTCTGGATCGGCGTAAAGCACCCCCGAGGGCACCCACAGGTCGAATGTGAGCGATATCACCGGTCGCACCGACGCCTGCACCGATGGGAGAGGGATGAGACGACACCCGCAAGGGTCGTCCTCCGGCGAGGAACCTTCATGAAGGACGGACGAACGCGTCGAGTGTCGCAGGAGAGAGGCGCGCGGCGAGATGCCTTCCTCGCCACGCATACCGCGTCCATCCTCTACGCGTCCGGGGCGCATGCGGGGAGCGAGATCGCGCTCGAGCGTGAGCGGATCCGCCTTGGTCGCGGTTCGGGAGTCGACGTCTTGATCGACGACGCCTCGGTTTCGCACGAGCATGCCGCTCTCGAGCTCACACCGACGGGCTATCGCATTCGTGATCTCGGCAGCACGAACGGCATCCGCCTAAACGGCGCCAAGGTGACGGCTGCGGTGCTCAAGCACGGAGATCGCGTGGTGCTCGGTTCGGTCGAGTTCTGCTACGTCGTCGAGCCGCGAAAGGGTACGCCGCCGACGCACTCCGTGCGCGAGGCTTAGCGGTCGCTCCTTCGCGGGCGTCCTGGTCTCGCCATGGCTGTGAGCGGACCTCGCACGATCGGAAGCTTCTCGATCGAGCGCGAGCTGGGCGCGGGGGGGATGGGTCTTGTCCTCCTGGGTCGACACAGCGCGCTCGAGCGCTTGGCCGTCCTGAAGCGGCTGCGGCCCGAGCTCTCTGCCAGCCCGGAGCTGGTGGAACGCTTCGCACGCGAGGCGCGCGCCGCCGCGGCCGTGCACCATCAGAACGTGGTCGCAGTCTACGACTGGATCGGCTCGCGCGGTGAGCACTATATCGCCCAAGAGTACGTGGACGGCGTCGATCTGGGCGCGGCCCTAAGGCAAGCGGGGCGCTTCCCGTGGCGAGTGGCCGCGTTGGTCGTGCTCGAGCTGTCGCGCGGTTTGGAGGCGATCCACGCGCGCGGCACGGTACACAGGGATCTCAAGCCCGCGAACGTACTCCTCGGCCGGGGAGGCGAGGTGAAAATCGCGGACTTCGGGATCGCTATCGAAGCCGCGGGCGACGGCCTTACGCGACCGGGTACCACCCTCGGTACGCCACCCTACATCGCTCCCGAACAGCTGCTCGGCGAGCGCGCCGACGCGCGCAGCGACCTCTTTGCGGTGGGAGTCGTGTTCTACGAGATGTTGGCCGGCGCGCCACCTCACCAGGAGGCGGGGCAGGGCGAGATGCAGGCGCTCCTGACCCGCCTCCAGCGTGAGCGCTACGAGCCCCTCCGCAAGGTCGCTCCCGACACGCCACGCTGGCTCGCGCGTCTCGTGCGCAGTCTGCTACGTGGCAAGCCGAGCGCCCGTCCCACCTCCACGCAGCGCGTGCGTCGGGCCCTCGAGCGGCGGCTCGCTGCGTTTCCTGCGGAAGCGAAGCTCGAGCTTGCGAGCTGGCTGTGGGAACAGGGGATCTTTCGACCTCGCGAGGGCGACACCGTCGTGCTGGTGAGCGAAAGGCCGAACGACGCTCGGGCGCATCACTGGCGCCGCACCGCGCTGGCCGCCGCCGTCGTCTGCGTGCTTGCGGCCACGGCAATCTTTTCGCTCGAGAACCAATCCGGTGGCCTCGTCGAACGCGTATGGACCTTTGCGGCCTCGCAGCTCCTTCGATAACGAGGTGCTTACGCCTCTCCGGTTCGAGCTTGCCGAGCGAGTCGCGATCGGCATCGACGCGGAGCACCTTCTCCGCTGAAAGCGGTGCAGAGAGGAGCTCCAACCTCTATCCTCGAGAGCTCAGCGGGTGCATGTGCCCGCGCGCTGCTCCCCGCTCGGGCCTAGAGTCCCGAAGCATTCGGCCCAGTCTCCCCGGCGCGCCCGATCGCGGGGTTTTGGAACGACGGATCGGTAGCTCCACATCGACACGGCTTCAGGGATGGAGCGAGTTCCAGAAGTCGCAGTGGTGGAAGTCCGCAAAGTCATCGATCGCCGTGCTTGCGACCGGCCGGAGTGAAAGCACCCCGTGGCTCAGTTCGTCGAAGCGAGGCCAGATCGGAGCGGCCTGCACCTCCGGTCTTCCCTGGTCGGCAAATGCGGCCCAGTAGCGGATCATCTCGAGGGAGAGCGCCTTCTGATCGGGCGAGAGCACTCCGTGGCTTGGGGTGTAGTCGAACAGGTATTGCACATCGGCAGAGTGGTAGGCACCGCTCGGCATGCCTGATTGCACGCCGGGAGGGGCGTTCGGGTCATCGAACTCGTAGCCGTAGGTGGGCGTGAGAGTCGAGAGCAGGTGTCTCAGTTTGTCCGTCGGACAAGCGAAGGCATTGTCGGTAAGGAGCGCGCCAAGCGCGAAGGCGGGGTCGGCGTAGTTCGCAGCCGGATATTCAGCCAGCACCTGAGGCGCATCTCCGCCGAAGAGCACATCGACGGCGATCGAGTAGATGAGCGGATCTAATGGATAGCCGAGCCCCGGGGTTAAGGCGGCAGTCGGTTGCAGCTCGTCGTGGTTGGACCCGAGGATTACCGGCACCTGATTCCAGGTGCCGGACTGGATCGCTGCGAGCACAGGCACCGGAAGCGCGGCGCCGCTCGTGTTGACCTCGGCCGTGAATGATGCGCTCGCGGCCAAAAGCTCCTCCGCCGACTTGGAGCGCATGCAGGCCGCCTCGGTTGCGGAATCGCTGCATCCGACCGAGGCCGCGAACGAGCGACCCGCCTGTTCCGCTTGGGCGAGCGTGATCGTTCCGCATGGACCGCCCACGCCCTGGTGGAGAAGCGTCAGATCAAAGGCTCCGCTCTGGATGACGGCTCGGTCAAAGAGACCTTTGGCGGTGGGTGAGGCGAGGTGGAAGCAAACCGAGCCGCCGCCGGCGGATTCCCCCGCGATCGTCACGTTGCGGGGATCGCCACCGAACGCGGCGATATTGCGCTGCACCCAAGCCATCGACGCCTGCTGATCAAGCAGCCCGAGATTTCCCGATGAGCCGTCCGGCGCTTCCGCGCTGAGCGATGGCAGCGCCAGAAATCCGAATACGTTCAGTCGATAGTTGATCATGACCACGATCGTGTCGGTCGAGACCGCCATCTCAGAGGCGTCCTGTTGGCTTCCGGAGCCGTTCAGGAGGCTTCCGCCGTGGATCCAGATCAGGACTGGAAGGCGCCGCTTCCAGAACGCGTGGAAGCTCGCCGGCCGATACAGGCTGAGATACAGGCAGTCCTCCGCAGTCGATCCCGGACCGTTCGTGCTTGGGAGCTGCGCGCATGCGTTTGGCAGCGTCTTCGCATCGCGGATGCCCCTCCAGCGCGGGACCCGCGCCGGAGCCCGCCAGCGCAGATCATCGATAGGAGGCGCCGCGTACGGAACACCAAGGAACTGTTCGGCACCGTTGGCGGTGGTGCCCCGGACTAGGCCCGACTCGGTCCAGGCCACTGGATCCCCTACGTTGCAGCCCGCGATCCATCCCGCGAGCAAGATCGAAGCCACCCCCCAGATCGCCGCAGTCCAATCCGGTCTAGCGAGGCGGAGGGTTGGGCCCGACCCTGCGAGTCGCGCGCGGCTGTACCCAAGTGAACGCGAGAAGGCGCTCAGAAGGTGTCCTCTCTGGATCCGCGCCGAATCGGATCGTCGATGGTTCGACGGAGTATCCGCTCTTCCGCGTCCCCTGTCAGCTCATATCCTTCGAAGCTCTTTCTTTGGACCCAGCAGATGCAATGTGCCCTCGCCCCGTCTCGCTACACATTGAATGGAGACACGGCTTCGATGCACGGCCCATCCGAGCCTGGAGACGCAGTCAGCGCGCGCCCGCCGGCGGGCGCGAGGCCGCGCGCTCGTCCACGGCCAGCTCGAAGCTCTCTAAGAACCGCACCCAATCGGCGGGTAACCCGTGCTCTGTCGCGCCATCCAGCAGCAGCTGCATGTAGCGCGGCGAGGGCTTGCGGCCCTCCACGGTGCGCGACGAGCAGTACGTGAAGGCCTCTACGACCCCCTCCTCCCCTAACGCACGGACCGCGACAGGGACGCGTTGGTAGACTCCGAAGTGCACACCTTCCGTGCGATCCAGGCGGTCGCACTCCTCGGCAGCCAGCAAATGAAGTACCCCGCAGGTTCGTGTCCCCGGCGCCGGCTCGAGGTTGGCGACCCCCCGCTCGCCGGGCCCGACAGGCAGATTGAAGTGGAGGCGATGATCGTCGAGCCAGCCGACGCGGCTCGCTCGTGGGTGCAGGCCGCGGCGACCGATCAGGATCGCCCGGCTCATGTTGCTGCCGTAGCTGAAGTACCAAACCAGATCCCGGAGCGGACTCACCGGTAGATCGGCTCCCTCTCGTTCGTGTCCTTCTCGGCAGGGACCCCCGCGAACGAAGGGTTCAAGCGGGATTCACGCCCGAGAACGCACAAAAGTCACCAAGTCCATGGACGGGCCAAACCTCAGGCCTTCGTCCTGCTGGCCTCGCGGTCGCAGCGGGACCTTGAACCGCAAACGCCTATTGCAGCGCGCCGAGATAATCCACCTTGCCCAGTTCAACTCCGTTGTGACGCAGCAGGGCGTAGGTTGTTGTCACATGGAAGAAGAAGTTTGGTAGCGAGAAGTACTTCAGAAACACCTCTCCCTTGAGCACCATCGAGCCGTCGCGGCGCGGGACGGTGATGTCCTTATCTTCGCTACCGTTGATCTTCGCGGCGGGCACTGACTGCACGAACTCGACAGTCTTGCGCACACGCTCCTTCAGCTCGGCAATGCTCGCCTCCTTGTCGTCGAACTTAGGCGCCTCAACGCCCGCCAGGCGGGCCACGCCGAACTTGGCGGCGTCGGCGGCGATCTGGATCTGCGCTGAGAACGGCAGCATGTCGGGGGCTAGCCGCGCGGTGAGCAGCACGTTGACGTCGAACTTCTTCGTCTGGGCATGCACCTCGGCCTTGTCGAGCCAGGTCAGCAGGTTCTTAAGCATACGCACGAACACAGGCGCGCTGGCGGAATGCATGGAGATCGACATGGTGCTCCTTCCGGTGGAATGAGTCCTCTCGGGCCGCCAATGCTACTGCGCTGCGGACCAGCCTGCAGGCCTGAGGGTTCCGGGCGTGGCCGGTGAAGACTTCTCGCTCGTGAGGATGCGCTAAGGCTCCTGACCCAAGAGCTTGAAAGAACAGTTCGGGGTAGGGGAGGACCAAGGCCGCGAGCAGCGCCGGCCTGCCTAAGCGCGCCTTCTGGCGAGATAGATCCCGGTCAGAAGCG
>DAIOWK010000231.1:0-5997 GCA_036758525.1 Myxococcota bacterium | reverse complement strand
AGTGCCGTTGCCGTCCCAATCGCCCACCACGGGAATCGAGCCCGCGGGTCCAAACTGGAAGACGACGTCCGGGTTTCCGGGCCCCGGCTCGTTTCGCAGGTACCAGGTGGCGGTGGCCGGGTCGAAGGCGCCGACGGTTGCAACGCCATCGCCATTCCAATCACCATACACCGGGATGAAACTGCCGGCTCCGAAGCTAAATGAGCTCTCGAGGCCGCTCGCCGCTCCCACGAAGATCCATTGGCCAGACTTCGTGGAGAACACGCCAAGCCCTGCGGCGCTGGTGCTCGGCGGCGGCGGCGGCGGAGGAGGAGGCGGCGGCGGGCTTCCACTGGACGACACGCTGAGAGATACGGTGATCGCCTGAGAGGTGACGCCTGAGCCGCCGCTCACGGTGAGCTGGGCCGAATAGGAGCCGGCAGCGAGCGTCGAGGTTGCGAAGCGCACCGTGATTGGAGTCGCCGTCCCTGTGTTTGTGCCGCTCGATGGGGAGACGGAGACCCAGCTCTGGTTCGAGCCTATGCTGTAGCTGAGCGTTCCGCTGCCGGAGTTGCGAACCGTGAAGCTCGTATTCGCTGGACTTGATCCAGCGGTCGTAGACGCGCTCAGGCTGGAAGTCGAGAGAGCGATCGATGGTGCCGGCACGAAAGCGATCGGAGCAGAAGCGGGAGAAAACGGGCCGTAGGTGCCGGATGCCGTGTAGGCGGCGACCTTCACGGTGAGGGTATCTCCGTAGGCCCCTGTCACCTGTGCGGTCGTCGTCGTCGTCGTAAAGTTCGGGCTCGCCGGATACGGAGCACCGTTCAGCGCGATGTAGACGCCATAGCCCGCCACCGGCCCAGAAGCTGCCGACCACTGAACGTTCGCGGTCGTGGCTCCGACGACGTTCTGTGCGCTCGCCCCGCCGCAGACGAGAAGGACGCCCAACCCGAAAACGACCCGGAGCATCGCCCGAAAGGTGGTGTTCACCATGTTCGAAGCTCCCGACTCCCTTCACAGGCCCCTGCCCCCGCCCTGCGCGGAATCCGACGCAGTTTTGGGGCAACCCAGTGCTTGGCTAGGAATGTCGGAAGCTCTTGATCCAAGCCGCGTGAGGGGCGTCACATGATCTCTCACGGAGGCGTAGAAAAGCGAGAAAAACCTTACGCCGTCGGGGGTTTCGTCGCGAAGGCGAGCTCGACTTCTCGATGCATCTCGGCTCGGAAGCGGGAATATGCGAAGCGCAGGGCGTGGGTACGGATCGTCTGTGGGTCGAAGGCTTGGGCGTGGGTCTCGAAGCGGTGGATGGCTGCCGCGAGGGCCTCGGCGGTTTGTGGCTCGAAGTGGAGCCCCGTCGCAAGGGCCCCGCTGGACTGTCGCGAGGGCAGGGGCACCACGGTTTCCAGGGCACCACCGCGACCCAAAGCGATCACCGGCCGGCCGCACGCCTGGGCTTCGACCGCCACGATTCCAAAGTCCTCTTCTTGGGGATAAATCAGGGCGCGGCACCGGGCGTAGAGGCGGGCGAGCTCTGCGTCGGAGACGCGTCCCAAAAACGTCACGTTGGACGGCGCCCGAGCGGCGAGGGCCATTCGGGTGGGGCCGTCGCCGGCGACAACCAGCCGACGCTCCAGCCCTCGGAATGCCTGGATGGCGAGATCCTCTCGCTTGTAGGGCACGAAGCCGCCCACGAGGAGATAGAAATCGTCCGGCGGGCCGCCGTCGGGGTGGAGGCGATCTGTATCGACCGGTGGGTACACGACAGAGGCGTCGCGTCCGTAGTGGCGTGCGATCCGGGCGGCCACGCACTGGGAGATGGCGACGAAGCGGTGGACGTGGTTCGGTGCGCTCGTGCGCACGTCGAAGGCCCGTAGATACGAGATCAGGGGTCCGGCGAGTGTCCGGCGCAGCCCGCCGCCGAGATAGGCTTCGGCCTGATCCCATACGTAACGCATCGGCGTGAAGCAGTAACAGAGATGGACAGCGCCGTGCGGCGGACGCACACCCTTCGCCACGGCGTGACTTGAAGAGAGAACGAGATCGTAGTTCGGCAAACGGAAGCGCTCTATGGCCCAAGGAAAAAGCGGAAGGAACTTGCGGTAGTGGCGGGCGGCGCCGGGGAACCGCGAAAGGGGGCTCGTGAAGATGCGACGGGCCTCGATGCGCTTGGAGGTGGAGCCCGGGACATGCACGAGAGTGTAGAGATCCGCTTCCGGGAACAAGCCGCACAATTCGTCGAGGACTCGCTCTCCGCCGCGCATTCCCGTGAGCCAGTCGTGGACGAGCGCAACGCGCACGGCGGCGCAGGGTAGCGGTGAATTGAGAGGAGCCGACGAAACTCGTGAGGAAGCAGAGTGGAGCAAGGGATTTCGCGTACTTACACGAGCCGGGAGGGAGATCGGGCGCCGGCCAGCAGGACGCGGGGCGGATCCTCGTCGACCTAGGCGCCAGGCACTCCAAGCAATGCATGCCCTGGAGCGTCGGAGGGAAAGCCCGAACTCTAGGAACGCTTGAGCCCGCGACCCACGGGCTTGCGCTAGGGCGTCCGGTCTACCGCCGGCTCAAGGGCGGCTTGAATCACCTCCTCGACGCTGTCGGCGAATCGAATGTCGAGCTTTTCGGTGACCTCTGCAGGCACCTCGACCAGGTCCTTCTGATTTCTGCGCGGCAGGATGACGGATTGAACGCCGGCCCGGGCAGCCGCCAGGATCTTGTCCTTGATCCCGCCGACCGGGAGGACGCGGCCGCGCAGGGAAATCTCTCCGGTCATCGCGACGTGGCTCTTGGCTCTTCGCCCGGTGAGTACGGAAACAAGCGCGGTTGCAAGAGCGACCCCCGCGGAGGGCCCGTCCTTTGGGACGGCGCCCGCGGGAACATGCAGGTGGATCTCGCCGCCCTCGAGTGCCGGAGCATGGATGCCCAGCGCATCGGCGTTCGCACGCACCCAAGAGAGCGCTGCCTCGGCCGACTCGCGCATCACGTCGCCGAGCTGGCCGGTAAGACGCAGCCGCACACCCTCGCCACCGGGCATTGACGTTGCTTCAATGAAGAGGATGTCACCGCCGTGGTTCGTGCGCGCGAGGCCGACCACCACCCCCGGGATCGTGGTTCGCTCGGATACCTCAGGCAGATGCGGGGGTGCGCCAAGAGCTTTGCTCACGAACGCGGGATCGACGGACCAGGTGGCGGTCGGACCCGCCTGCGCGAGCTCACGTGCGACTTTGCGCAAGAGCGTCGCGAGTTGACGGTCCAGGTTGCGAACCCCCGCCTCCCGGGTGTACTCGTGGACCACCTTCTCGATCGCCTCGGGGGTCACGGTGACGCGGGCGGGCGTCAGTCCATGGGCTTCGACCTGCTTTGGCACGAGGTGCCTTTCGGCGATCAGAAGCTTGTCACGCTCGGTGTAGCCGGGGAGCTCGATCACCTCCATCCGATCAAGCAGGGCAGGAGGAATCGTGGCAAGCGTGTTGGCCGTGGCGATGAACAAGACGCGCGAGAGATCAAACGGAACCTCGATGTAGTGGTCGCTGAAGGTGCTGTTCTGCTCAGGGTCGAGTACCTCGAGCAGTGCAGACGAGGGGTCACCCCGGAAATCGGCGCCAAGCTTGTCGATCTCGTCGAGCACGAAGACCGGGTTGCGCGAGCCAGCGCGGCGAAGGCCTTGCAGAATGCGCCCCGGCATGGCCCCGACGTAGGTACGACGGTGGCCTCGAATCTCGGCCTCATCCCGCACACCTCCGAGCGACGCGCGGACGAACTTTCGCCCCATGGCGCGGGCGATCGAGCGGCCGAGGGAGGTTTTGCCGACACCCGGGGGACCGACGAAACAAAGAATGGGCCCCTTGGCCTCGGGTGCGAGCTTGCGGACCGCGAGGTACTCGAGGATCCGTTCTTTCACCTTTTCGAGGTCGTGGTGGTCGGCGTCGAGGACAGCGTGTGCCGCTGAGACATCGAGGTGGTCCGTCGTCTCCACCGACCACGGAAGATCGGCCATCCACTCAAGGTACGTGCGCACCATGTGCCGGTCGGGTGCCTGCTGAGGCATGGCACTCATGCGCTTGAGCTCGCGCTCGGCCTGTGTGCGTGCCTCTTCCGGGAGGTTCGCAGCGGCGATCTTCTCGCGCAGTTCGTCGACCTCTCTCGCGCCTGCGTCCCCCTCACCGATCTCGTCCTGGATGTCCCGCATGCGGTGACGCAGGAGCCGCTCGCGGCGACGCGGGTCGTCTTCCTGCGACTCGGCCTCGGTGCGCAGCGTACGCTGCGTCTCTGCGATCGTGATCTCGCGTTCAAGATGGCCCGCTAGGCGAACGAGGCGGGGCAAGGGATCGGCTTCCGACAGAAGGGCGATCTTTTCTTCCGGCGCGAGCGGGAGCGTTGAGCTAATGAGATCGGCCAGTAGACCAGGCGTCGGGATTCCGGCGACGAATCCCTTCCACTCGTCGGGGAGGTCGTCGCGCACTTCGATGACCTTCTGCGCGAGGTCCACCACCCGGCGCCACGCCGCGGTGCGCTCCGGGGACTCGACTCCGGTCTCCGGGAAGGGCTCGATGCGAACGCGGAGCGCGGGCTCGGTCGTGACCGCCTCGCCCATGCGAGCGCGCGCAACCCCGACCACCACAGCCTGCTTGCCCTCGCGTCTCGCATCGACGATGCGAACCACGCGGACGATGCAGGCGACCGGATGGAGTTCCTGGAGGCTGGGGTCCTCAACGCTGGCGTCACGCTGGGTCGCCACGACGAGAAAGCCGCCTTGGCCAGCGGCATCGAGAGCCGCGAGAGACTTGGGCCGACCGATCGAGAGGGGATTCGTGACACCGGGGAACACGACGGCGTCCCGGACCGGCAGGACGGGGAGAACCGCGGGGACTTCGATGCGCTCCCCGCCAAACTCCAGGGAACGAGTCGCTTCAGCTTCGGGCAAGATTCCTCCAGGGCTTTTGGGAACCCTAAGAGCCAGGAACGCAAGGTCAACCGGAGAGGTTCCCAGGAATCGCGGGAGCGGACCTCGCCTAGGGAGAAGGAACCTCGCCGGGCCCCCCACGGGACGGTTGGGAGCGGCAGTACCCGGGATCGGACTCGAACCTGGCTACGGTCCCGGTGCGGCCGAACCCTTCCAGGTCTGCGCCCTCCTTAGGCTTCTTCGAATTCTCGAGACCGTTGGCCCCCGCCCGAACCTTCTCGTTCTGTTTGGATCACGGCTCCAGGAGCCCCCTCGTGCTGAGCAACCGGGGAGGAGGTGAGCGCTACCCCGGTCCTCCTCGGGCCCTGTCTGTGGGGAATGGTCAGCCGTCACCTCGGGGACGTCGTCTCGGTACGCCCTGCTCTCGTCCACTTCATCCGAGATCTGGTGCAGGGAGATCCAGTGCCTTTTCCTGGGTTCCCACGCGTTCTCTCTGAAAGAGCAACTTGAGAATGGCGCGGATGCGTGGATGTCGGGCAAGGCGGGCCTGGAGTCGCGAAGCCTGATTCAGCAGGAACAGCGAGAACGTTTCTAGGTTCGTGAGGCGCTCGGCGAGTTTCCGCAATTCGTGAAACTGTACGTTGAGCTCCGCAATCTCTCGTCGCAACCTCAGCACCTCTTTGCGGTCGAGTTCCTTCGATCGGACGAGGAGGCGAATCGCCGATTCGGCTCGTTGCCAGTTCGGATTCGGGGCGTCTCCATCCGCCCAGGCCCAGGTGCAGTCTGGTTCATAGCCGCGGCGGATGAGCCAATCACCGCACGCAGCGAGCAACGCCTCGGTCTGCTCCGGAGTCGCCTCATCGCGCCATCCACCCCGCCGTCCCTGCCTCATGTGGTTCCAGTTCAGAAGCGAATGCTTGTCATGGTGAAAGACATCCAGGGGGTTGCGCAGATCGATTCCCTGCACCTCACACCGCTCGGCAATGGCGCGTGTCCGGGCGAAGTTGGCCTCGAAGCCGGCGCAGGCCGCGCGGCCGCGGATCACCGCCAGATCGTTGTCCTGCCGCTTTTCGCCCGAGGCGCTGAAATTGGCCGCGCCGCTGCGCAGAACGAGGCCG
>DAIOWK010000230.1:0-6002 GCA_036758525.1 Myxococcota bacterium | reverse complement strand
GAGAAGGCGGAGGATCCTCTGCTCTACCTACCCTGAGCCGGCCCGCGCCGGCGGGAGAAGTGATGCCCCAGAGGCAGTCGATTGCCACGCAAGAACTCAATCTGCGTCGCTTTATTCGCGATGTTCCCGACTTCCCCAAGCCGGGGATCCTGTTCCGGGACGTGACGCCCCTGCTTTCAGACCCGCGTGCCTTTCGCGCAGCGGTGGATGCGCTCGCTGCGCCGTTTCGAGAGGACTCCATCGACCGCGTACTCGGGATCGAGTCACGCGGGTTCATCCTTGGTGCTCCCGTTGCCTTGGCCCTCGGCGCAGGGCTCGTGATCGTGCGTAAGGCAGGCAAGCTTCCTTGGCGCACGGTGAGCGCATCCTACGACCTCGAGTACGGTACAGACACGGTCGAGATGCACGTCGACGCAGTGGATCCCGGGCAGCGTGTGCTTGTGGTGGACGATCTCATCGCCACAGGAGGGACCGCTTCAGCCGCGGTTCGCCTCGCGTACGAGGCCAAAGCGGATGTGGTGGGCTGTGCATTCTTGATCGAACTTAAGGCACTGGGTGGGCGCGAGCGTCTTGGTGTCGCGCGCACGCACGTCGTTCTCGAGTACTAGGGGTATCTGCCGACGACATGGCGCGCCTGGCCGACGCGCGCGCTTTCTTGGAGCACCTCGTCCTGCACGGAGCCCGCCATCTTCTCTAAGGCGCCACGCCAACCTTCGGGCCCCGTGCCTACGGACCTTTTTGGCTCGAATCGTTGAAGAGTCCTCAAGAGTCTCCCCAGTGGGCTGTTGAGCGTGCGGCGGGTGAAGTGCGAACGAGCGGAAACGATAGATGATTCGGTAGCTTGTGTTCCGAGCGCCCCCGTAGCTCAGGGGATAGAGCAGCGGTTTCCTAAACCGTAGGTCGCAAGTTCAAGTCTTGCCGGGGGCGCCAATAAATCCAAGGGGTTAGCGCTCTCTTCGTGGCGGGCGTTTTCGGTCGGAGCCGGATAGAGCCGTTCGGAGCCACCGAACGCGAGAAATCCCAGGTCCGTTTCGCTCTCCCGGATTGCGTGTGCGTACGTACGGAGCGTGAGCGCCGGGTCGGAGTGACCGAGCTGATCGGCGACCCAACGGACACTCTTCCCCGCCTCCAGGGCCAGCGACGCCCAGGTGTGGCGCGCGGCGTGGAGTTTGAACGGACGGATGCCCTCCGCGCGCGCCCTGCGTCGCACGCGCTCCCAGCTCCGGCGCAGGTTGGCGTTATCCCAGGGCGTGCCTTCGGAGGTACAGAAGATCACGTCCGGGACGTCCGTCCACCCGCGCGCGATGCACTCCCGTCGGCGCTCCGCGAGCACGTCGAGCAGCGTGGAGGCGAGGTCGGGTGCGAGCAGCACGTGGCGCCCCTTGCCGCTCTTCGGGGTCGTCCAGGCTGCGCGAACCCACGCCCGGCGGACGTGGAGGCGGCCACGGTCGAAGTCCACGTCCTGCCATTGGAGCCCGAGCGCCTCGCCGACGCGCATCCCTGTGTAGAAGAGCGTCGCGAGAATCGGATGGATGCGTGGCTCGTGCTTCTCAGCGATCCCGAGGAGCCGTGCGACCTCATTGATTGTCCACGAGTCAACGCTCGCCGCCGCTTTCATGTAGCGGCGGTCTACGCGGCGCATGATTTCCCCGACGCGTGCGGCGATGTTCCGCTCAACCTCTCCGCTTCGCTGTAGCAGGTTCAGAACACGTCGGAGCACGCTCAAGCAGTTCCGAACCGTGTTCGGTGCGAGCCCCGCCTCGATTTTCTCGCGCGCGAAGGCAAGCAGGTCTTCCTCGCGCAGCTCGCGCACGTCGCGTCGCCCGAAGTAGGGGACGAGGTGGTTCTCAACGAGGCCGCGGCTCGACTGTTCGTAGGAGGGCTTGAAGGTCGGCGAGTAGTTTATGTGCCACCTCCGAACGGCCTCGTCGCAGAGCAGGGCGCGGCGCTGGCTGCCGCCGGGCTCGAACGTGCCAGCGATCAGCGCCGCGTTGATCTTCCGAGCGATCTGTTCGGCCGTTCGCTTGTCCTCGCGCGTCGGGCCGATCTTCCGATCGCGCTTCTTGTTTCCTCCCCAGCGCGTCCTTACCCACCAGCTCCCCCGATACCACGTGACGCGGCTTGCCATTAGCGGCCTTGCTTCGGGCGCTCGAGGTACCGGTCCACGGCATCGCGCACGATCGTCGCGAGAGAGACGCCCCGCCGCTCCGCGATCCGGCGCACGGCCTCATGGGAGCGGGCGTCCAGCGAAATGCTGAGGCCAATCGCACCCTTGAGGAATGCCGGTCGGCCGCGCTTCAGAATGGTTTTCGTCTGCAGTGCCGCGAGACTGCACCACTTTGCGAAATAACTCAACTGGTTAATCCACATTTCTGACCTCGGCGAGTACCTCCGCGGTAATCCGGTCGGCCCGCGCCCTCTCACCCTTCGCCTGCTCATCGAGCCAGCGGCGGAGCCCCTCCACAGGCAGAAGCACTGTGCCGCCGGCTCGTACGTGGGGGAGGATGGGGAGCAGCTGACGAAGAGTGCGCTCCCCGATTCCGAGAGCGCGGGCTGCCTCCGCGGGCCGCAGCGCCAGCCGCTCGTCCATTCGCACGGGCCTCTTGGTGTCTTCAGCCACGGGCGTCGCCTTGCTTCGGCGGCTCGTCGAGGCCTCGAGTTTCAGACTCCCCTCGAATGGCATCGAGTGCCGCCGCGGGGGTGCGTCGTGGCACCCCCCGGAGCTTGCAGCGCAAGGACGAGAGATCAGCAGGAGTCCTTCGGCCCACAACGAACGGGCGCTCGCGGGCGACTGCCGCGCGGCCAAATCCTCTTGTGACGCGGCGGATCCACTCGGAGTGCAGAGCCATCACGGCATGTTGATCCTTCATTCCCCCACCGCCTGAACAGCTGCAGCGCCGAGAAACGTAGAGACTCGGAGAGGGGTCAACAATGGGAAATCTTGGGAAATTCAAACGAGACAACAAATAGCGTATAGCATCGCAGGTGAGCGTATAGCAGCGTAGGACACCAAGCGGGTGATATGCAAAATCGACGTGAGATGCTCTTGGGAGTTCGCCCCGTCAACGTCGCGGTTCGCGTCAGATGGGAGTGAGCGGCTCGCTGACAGGGTGCAAGCTGTCGCATTCAGGAGCAGAGCTCGACGTCATCGTCTCGCGGATCAGTTGATCTCGCGGTGCGAGATTCGCCGCTCTCGTCCGCGATCGAGCTCCCGCGTGTCCTCAAGCTCCCAGGTGATCCGCCATAACGACAGTCTTTCGCGAACGGAGGCACCAAAAGGCGACGGACAATCGCTCTTGTCGTCGATCGAAAGCTGACCTATAAAGAACGAATGCTCGTTTTTAAAGCGCATGCGGTCGGTCGGTGACGCGAAAGAGCGCGAGCCGTACGGCGGAGTTCATGGCGCTCTTCCGTGCGATCGAGACATCCCGCCGACCGGCTGGGACGCGGCTGTTCGTCGATCAACTGGCACGCGGCTTCCTCGGAGGTTCGCTGGGCGTCGTCGCCGACCTCTTCCGTCTCCCCTTGCTCGGCGCAGCCGTTGAACGGGTGATCGATCACAGATGGCCGGGCGCGCGGACCTCCGGGGTGGCACGCACGCGCTTGATCGACGATGCCATGAAAGATGCACTTAGGGACGGCTTCCAGCAGTTCGTGATCTTGGGCGCAGGCTTCGATAGCCGCGCCTACCGGCTGCCCGGCTTGGCGAGCACCCGCGTGTTCGAGGTCGACCATCCCGCCACGCTTGCGATGAAGAAGGAGCGGCTTCTCGGTGCGCTCCCACGCCACGTCACGCTCGTCGCAGCCGACCTCGATGGCGGAGAACTCGCGCATGCGCTGGGAGCCGCCGGCTTCGAGCCACGGTCTCGCTCGTTCTTTCTCTGGGAAGGCGTGACCAACTACCTCACGGCCGGCGCGGTGGATTCCACATTGCAGTTCATCGCCGCAACGGGGGCGCCCGGGAGTCGGATCCTCTTCACGTACGTTCACCGCGGTCTGCTCGACGGCTCTGTGGTTTTCGCCGGCACCGAACACCTGTTCGCCACTCTCGAGCGATCCGGCGAACCATGGACCTTCGGGCTCGAACCCGCGGAGCTGCCCGCCTACCTCGACGATCGCGGTCTCAAGCTTGTCTGGGATCTCGGAGCCTCGGAGTACCGTGCGCGCTACATGGGTCCGGCCGCCCGGAAAATGGCGGGCTACGAGTTCTACCGTGCGGCGATGGCCGAACTGCGGGGTAGCGTCGCGATCGGCTCAGCTTCTGCTGGAGCGAGCAGAGTGGGCGCGCAATCGTAGCGACAGGGAATAATGAGATGCCGAAGGTCAGTAAAGCACACCTCGAAGCCAGGCGCGGCCAGATTCTCGCCGCAGCTGGCGAGTGCTTCGCACGCGAAGGGTTCCACCGCACGACGATGCAGGACATCGTCCGCCAGGCCCGGCTGAGCCCTGGGGCCATCTACCGGTACTTTGCCAGCAAGGATGAGATCGTCGACGCGATCGCAGCGGAGCGACACGCCCGGGAAGTGAAGCTCATCGCCGCCGCACGCAGCCGCGGCGACACGGGCGAGACGCTGCGCAGCCTCGCCCGTGATGTCTTTCTCTCTCTTCGCGACCCCGCGGAGCGCGATCACCGACGCATTGGTATCCAGATGTGGGCCGAGGCGCTCCGCAGACCCGCGATCCTGTCGATCGTCCGCCGAGGTGTGGACCAGCCGCGGGTGCTGCTCGTTGACATCGTTCGCCGGGTTCAGGCTCGAGGGCAGATGTCCGCGCATCTCGATCCAGACGCCGTAGCGCGAATGGCGATCGCGCTTTTCCAGGGGTTCGTCCTTCAACAGGCGTGGGACCCGAAGGTGCGCGTGGAACCCTTTCTTAGGGCGATCGAGGCGATTCTCGAGGGCTTGGTGTCATCGCAGGACGGGGCGCAGACCCAGCCTCAGCCGGGGCGGTCCGGTTCCGGCAATAGGAGGTCGGGGTGAGGGACACTGCCGAAACCCGCATCGGGCCCCGCTGAGGGTGGCGCATGGACACGTGATCTTCGCAAAGGTAGGAGCCACCCGCGCCGGCACGCAAGCCAGCCCAAACATCCACCCCGCAATGATGCGGGTCGGGGTGGCCCGCACTAAGCTCGCTGCCCCTCCGTAGGACGCGCGCGCAGAGGTGCGCGGCCTCGCCCTCACGACGCGTGGCTGCTGCCCCCCCACGCCGTTACCTGAGCCCGTTCACGAGCCTGCCATGAGCAGGCCCACGGCCCTGCCAACTGTCGGCACGAGATCAGCCTACGGGGCACTCTCTCTCAGGCCAACTCCCGGCCTTCGAGCACGCTTTCGATCGATCGAACAGCGTGCGCTCTCGCGTGCACGGTGCGTGTCTGGATCGGGGCCGTGCCGAGGTCGAGCGCGTCACCAACATGGCCTTCTCGAGCGACCCCGAGATGACCCGCGCAGGGTCCGGTAGTGACGCGGTGCACGCCTCGAGGTTGCCCCGCACCAAGCTCGCTGCTCATCCTGCAGGATGCTCGAAGAGGTGCCTGACCTCGTCCTCAGGACGTGGCTGCCGCCCGCCCAGCTCCGTTGCCTGGGCCCGTCCACGAGCCCGCCACAACCATGCCCACGGCCGCGCCAACCTTGGGCATGAAATCAGCCCGACGAGCTGCTCTCCGTCATGTCAACTCCTAGCCGTCGAGCACACCTTCGATCGATCGCACATCGTGCGCTCCGCGTGCTCGCGGTGATGCGGATGCTGGTCGCAGTCTGTGTCCTGCCACGCGCGCACCACGGATCAGCTGAACGATCGTGACGAGCATCAGGATGCGGAGCTCAATAAGAAGACCCGCGGGGGGAAGCGCGTGATCTGGCTACAAGCGAGATAAAGAGCCACCGTAGGGTTCGCTGGCTTCCGGAATGATTCCAAGAGCTTCCAACCGGAGTTTGTGACACGCGCGCTGGTTTTCTCCGGAGGGAAAACGAGATTTCTCTGCCACGTCGCAAGCTTGCAACCGG
>DAIOWK010000229.1:0-6023 GCA_036758525.1 Myxococcota bacterium | reverse complement strand
GGCAAGGGCTTTGTGCGGGCGATGGCACAGTCCTTGCGTGGCGCGGTTGTGCTAGGTGCCCCGCGTCATGCGCAGGTAGGCGCGCGCGTCCTCGCGGCCGGGGTCCGTTTCGAGCACCTTCTCCCACTCCCGCAGGGCATCGGCCGTGCGTCCGAGGCCGTAGTAGGTGACGCCGAGCTGCACGGCCGAGGGGAGAAAGCCGGGGTTCGCCCGCAAGACCCGTCGAAACTCCTGCGCGGCCTGGTGGGGAAGCCCGCTCTCGCGGAGCGCTACACCGAGGCGATGGCGGATGTCATGAAAATCCGGGCAACGATCCAGCGCCTTGCGGTACGCCTCGATCGCATCTCGCAGCTCGCCCACTTCCCGGTAGGCGTCGCCCAGCGCGGCCTGAAGGTTTGCGAGCTTGCCTCGTGTGGTGGGATCGACGAGACCTTCGCTTGCCGCAAAGCGTCTCGGCGTCGCCGTCGCCATCTCTTCGGCCAAGGCCCGCGAGCGTTCGAACTCCCCGCGCTGCTCATACACTGACACGAGCGCGAGAGCCGCTTCGGCGTAGCCGGGGTTGATGCGAATGGCTCGCTCGAGACTCTTCGCGGAGCTCTCGAGGTCGCCCCGGCGCTCATACAGCAGACCAACCATATAGTGGACGTCGGCGAAGCTCTCGCGGGTCTCGAGCAGCCGAGTCAGGTGACCGAGTGCGCCATCCAAGTCGCCACGTTCAAAGCTCGCGCGACCGAGTTGGTACTGCTCGCGCTCCTCTGACGTCAACTCACCCGCGCTCGGCATGCGTCGGCGCGAGGCGCAGCGCTTAGTTCGCCGCGGGGATCAGGTCGGCGGCCTGCTTGGCAACGTCGCTGCCTTGGTAGTTGCGGAGGATGACCTCGAAGATCTTCTGCGCTTCGTCCTCGAGATTCATCTTCGAGTAGCAGACACCAAGCTGGTAGAGGGCCTGGGCGTCGAGGCCGAGGCCTGGGTACTTGTTCAACACACCGCGGTAGCGATCCGCGGCGGACTGATATTCCTCGCGCTGAAGGTAGAAGCCAGCGATTCGCATCTCATGCTCGGCCAGGCGCGTGCGCAGTTGCTTCCAGAGCTTCTCGGCCTCCGGGGCTTGGGGGGAGTGGGGATAGCGGGCGAGGAGCTGATCCAAGAAGCCGAGAGACAGGCGGGTTGCCGTCTGATCGCGGCTTGCATCCTTCGACTGGTTGTAGTGACACATCGCTGCGCGGAAGAGGGTGTAGGGCACCTGCTCGTGCTGGGGATGGAGGTCGCCGAAGTCACGGTAGTAGGAGAGCGCTTCGTCGTACTTCGCATCGTCGTAGTATGCGTCGGCGATCTTGAGCTCGGCCAAGATCGCATAGTCACTGTAGGGATAGTTGTCGATGATCTGCTGGAACGCCTCGATGGCCTTCGCGTGATCGCTGTTCGGGAAGACCCAGAGCGTCTTCGCCGGCTCCTCCATGAGCGAGAGCCCCTTGCGATAGAGCTCCTCAGCCGAGGGGGTATCGCTGGACACCGCTGGCTTTGTGGAAGCGCAGCCAAAAGTGAGTAGGGCGCAGAGCGGAAGGCCGGCGGCGATCCCGATCCGGCGGCCAACAGAAACGCGGGTGCTGAGCATCACGGTGGACCCCCCAAGGATGATCGGCAGCATGGCAAACTACTAGAGTCCGTCCCTCAATGTCAATTTGCTACGCTCGAAAAATTCCAGGAGGAAACCCATGGTTCACGACCATTTGGCCAGCCATCGTTTGGACCGGCGCCTTTTGAGGCGTCGCAACTGGGTGAATCCGAAACAGCTGGCCAAGGAGCTCGAGGCTCTGCCTGATGTTTCTGAGAAGATCCGCCCGCCTGAAGAGGTGCAGGAGACGAGCGAGGAAATCAAGGCGCAATAGGGGTATTTACCACCCACCCGTCGGTACGGGCTTCCTGCCAGGCGCTCATCGAGAAGCCTGGAATGCGATCCGATAGCGCAATTCGATGAACTCGACGTCCAAGAATGCTTTGCGGCGCCGGGCCCCATCAATCTCCCAGCCTGCGGCCTCGTAGATCCTCCGGGGACGCTCATTCTGCTCCGCTGTCCAAAGGGTTGCCTCGCGGTATCCACGGGCACGGAGCGTGTCGAGGGCAGCCCGCATGAGAAGCTGGCCCACGCCGCGGCCCCAGCACGAGGGGAGCGCATACAAGGTATCGAGCTCGCCGGTAACGCCGGGGTTCGCATCCGCGTCCAAGGAGCCCCGGATCACGGCGAAGGCGATAGGCTCCCCCCGGAGCTCTGCGACCAGGGTGACTTCGTCCTGCGCCTCCCTTTCCCAGCGCTCCGCCGGAGAGTGCAGCAGAGCGAGCTCGTCTTCGGGCAGAAAGTGGGCCCACGCGGTGCGGGCGGCCTCGACGAAGATGCGGCCAATGCTTGCAGCGTCGCCGGGCCGGGCGGGCCGCACCAGGATCTCCATGCCCCGAGCGTAGCCGGGCCCGCTGCGGGAGACCCTGAGACGGCCGACCGGAGGAGCACGCCTTCGCGGGCAAGCTCCGCGCCCCCGCGCTAGAGGCGGTTTTTGGTGGGGCGCTCCGGCGCAGCAGGGGCCGTAGGTGCGGCTAGCGGGGGATTCGGCAAGCGCTGCTCCGCGGCGGAATGGAGGAAGACCCAGAGGAGCACAGCGACGAGCGCCGCTGCCAGCAGGGACGCCGCGATGGCGACCCGGCGGATGCGACTCTGGCGGCGCGCGTAGGCCTTCTCCGCCGCGGCCCGTTCCGTTTCGGTCCCTGCTCGGATCCCCGCGGCATTCATCTCCTCGGGGATTCGTACCAGTTGAACGGTCACGTTGTCCGGCCCCCCGTGATGGTTCGCGAGGTCGACGAGCATCCGCACCGCGTCCTGGGGCCGTGCGTTCGCAAGGGCACCCACCATCTCGGACTCAGGAACGCAGCCCCAGAGCCCGTCGGTGCAAAGCAAGAAGCAATCACCGGGCTTTGTCACGACGGGCCGGATCTCCACATCCAGCTCCGGCTCACCCCCGATCGACCGCAAAACCTCATTGCGGCGCGGATGGACCGCCGCCTCCGCGGGGCTTAGGAAGCCCCGACGCTGCAACTCCGCAACGTACGAGTGGTCCGCGGTGAGGGCGCGGAGCTTTCCGTCGCGGAAGACGTAGGCGCGGCTATCGCCCACGTGGGCGACCCACGCGTCGCCCGCGGCGGCGAGCAGCAGTGCTACGCCGGTCGTGCCCATGCCCGCATAGCGCGAGTCGCTCCTTGCCACCTCGAGGATGCGCTCGTTCGCTGCGAGGAAGGCCTTGCGCAGCGACTGCTCGGGTTCTTCGTGGCTCGCGCCCAGTACTTTGCCGATCGTGTCCACGGCGATCCGGCTCGCGACCTCTCCACCTTGGTGGCCTCCCATGCCGTCCGCCACGACCAGCGCACGCCAGCCCGAACCGTTGGCAAACTCGCCGTACCAGTCCTGATTGCTGGCACGGACCCGTCCGACGTGGGAGAGCGACGCGACCTCAATCACGTTCATCGCTCGAACACCAGATCGATGTCGGCGATCTTGATGCGGTCGCCGGGACGCAGGGGGCTCATCTGGACCGCTGTTCCGTTCACCTGGGTGCCGTTGCTCGAGCGCAGGTCCTCGATCGACACGCGCCGGCGGGAGACGTGGATTTCAGCGTGGTACCGGGAGACCGTGCTCGAGGGGATGGCAAGGTCGTTGTCCGGTAGGGATCCAATGCGGATCCGGCCGGGCCGGAGCGCGATGCCCTCCCCGGCCCGCGGGCCTGCCACGAATACCAGACGTCCTGCCGGGCGCCGACGCAGGGTGAGCCACGCCAAGAGGCCCAAAGACAGGACGGCGCCCGCGGCACCCGCCGCGACAGGCCAGAGCGGCCGGCGGTACAGGGGGTAGGGGACCGCACGCGCTTGCTTCAAGCCGCCTGCCGAGACTTCGATGCGATGGGTCTTGCCGTCGAGCTCAGGCGTGAAGCGTGCGACGTAGCTCTTCGTCATCTGGGAGAGGATGTTGTCGTAGAAGGCCGCCAGCTGACCGGGATTCGCGGCTTCGACGAAGTCGCCGCCCGTCTCCTTCGCCACACGCTGCAGCGACTCGAGCCCGCCCCTTCCGAAGTTCGCATAGCCGATCGTAAAGACGGGAATTTGCACCCGGGAGCCGTCGCTTTGGGCCAGCGCGATCACGTCCTCGAGCTTGTGGACGCTTCCGCCATCCTGACTGTCGGAGAGCAGAATCACGAATGCGCGACGGGGAATCTCCCCGCCTTGGCGCAAAAGCTCCACGGCCCGGTACATGCCGTCGTACAAGAGCGTCCTCATGGAGGTGGAATCGACCTCGAGAGTGGAGAGGCGCACCCGCGCATCCGAGCGTGCAGCGGAAAAGGGGGCCACGACCTCCACCTTGCCGGCGAAGCTCGAGATTGCGATCCGGTCGGCGGGACCCATGCGGTCCAGGAAGCCGAGCGCGCCGGCCTTCGCTTGGTCGAGCGCCTCGCCTTGCATCGTGCGGCTTACGTCCAGGGCGAGGACGCACGCCATGCCACGGTTGCTCTCGCCCAGGGGCGTCAGTGTCACGGTCTTCGGGTCGATCGGCCGGCCATCCTCGGTGATCGTGAGATCCACCGGGCGCAGGTGCTCCACCGGAGTGCCGAGCCGGGTCTGGGCGCGCAGATAGAGATTCACCGCAGGGTCGGGAACCACGCCCACCTCGACGTCGTCGAGCTCGAGGCGTTCGACGGAATGCATCTCGAAGCCGCCGGAATCGCTGCTCTGAACCGCCGCCGGCGCTGCGACCGCGAGCGCGAAGACCGCGACTGACACAGCGGCGTAACGCACGGCTAGAAGACGGTACGGAACCGGAACGTGGTTCGTCCGAGCTTGACGAAGTCACCGTCCTTGAGCTCGGTGCCCTCCGTCCGCTCGTCGTTGACGAAGGTCGGATTCTTGTCGCTGAGGGGCGCGATCACGAACATGCCGTCCTGGTGCTTCACCTTGGCGTGCTCCCGGGAGATCCATTCGCTCGGCAGCGGAACCTCGCAGCCCTCCGACCGCCCGAGCCGGCTATCGCCGTCGGGCACCCGGAACACCTCGCCTTCAAGCTCCCCGTCCACGGCGACCAAGACGCCCACGGTTTTTCCACGGATGGAAAGGGCCGTCTGGTATTTGGTCTCCCCCTGACCGCCGGAGGGGGTTGGGCTGGTGCTCCTCGGCGGGGAATAGCTCGGGGATGACATCCGGGCGGGCGGGAGCGAAGGCGGCGGCACGATCGGCTCGGGCCGGTCCAGTGTGGGCTGCGGCCGCAGCTCCGTGGCTGCAGACGCCGCAGAGAAGGGCGGCACTGCCGCCGGGGGCTGGGGTGAAAATGGCGCGCCGGGAGCACGCTGCAGGGATTGGGTCGCAACGTCCGGGCGGCGCGGGGGGAGAGCCCCCCGACGCATCCCGCTCGGCTTCGCCCCTTTCTTGCCCTTAAAGAGCCCGCGCAGCGAGTCGAAAAAACCCAATGCTCCACCTCGGGACGGCGCTGCGATCCCAGCCGCCGCGACCGTGAAACGCCTCTAGAATACCGCGCTAAAAGCCCGCAGCCGCCAGTGCGTCGTCGCTCGGCAGCCCGCCCTCACCGGCTACGGCGGCGGCCATGAAGCGTGGGACATAGTCCGCAGTTTCAATCGGCAGAAGATTGCTTTCCACAAGCCTCCAGTAGGAGCGATCGCTGAACGGGTCCGACATGCGTTTTAGGGCGGTACGGACGCCGTTCTCGCCACGGTTATAGCCCGCGAGGGCCAGCAGCAGCGCGTCCCCGCCGAACTCGAAGGCGAGGTCACGCAGATAGCGCGCGGCAATCTCGGTGGAGCGCCGCGGGTCCCGCCGCTCGTCGACGCCACCTTCCAGGCGCATGCCGTAGCGCTTTGCGGTGGCGGGCATGAACTGCCAGAGGCCGAGCGCACCGGCCGGGCTCCCGATGTCGGTCTGGTAGCCGCTCTCGATCATGGCGAGGTAGTGCAAGAGCTCCGGCATCTTTGCCCGCA
>DAIOWK010000228.1:0-6043 GCA_036758525.1 Myxococcota bacterium | reverse complement strand
TCTCTCCCGCCGCGACGCGAATCATCGCCTTCACGATGTCGATCCCGGTAATCGCCTCGGTGATCGCATGCTCGACCTGGACCCGCGTGTTCATCTCCAAGAAGAAGAACTCGCCCTTCGGGTTCACCAGGAACTCGCAGGTACCCGCACCCTGGTAGCCGACCGCTTTGGCCGCGGCGACGGACGCCTCGCCCATCCTTGCCCGCAGGTCCTGGGTCATGCGGTTGGCCGGCGCCTCCTCGATCACCTTCTGGTGTCGACGCTGGACCGAGCATTCGCGTTCGAACAGATGGACGACGTTGCCGTAGCGGTCCGCCAGGAGCTGGATCTCGATGTGTCTTGGCTGCTGAATAAACTTCTCGATGTAAAGCCCATCGTCGCCGAACGACGCCTTGGCCTCCGAGCGGGCGCGCTGGAGCGCAGAGCGCACCTCCGACAGCTCGCGCACCAGGCGCAGGCCCTTTCCGCCACCACCGGCACTGGCCTTGATCATCACCGGGGGGCCGGCGTCCCGGATCCAGCGCTCGGCAGCCTCGTCAGAAAGGCGCTCGGTCACGCCGGGAACAATCGGCACCCCTGCACGCTCCATGGTCTGCCGGGCGGTCACCTTGTCGCCCATGGTCCGCATGACGTCGCCCGGCGGGCCGATAAAGACGACCCCGGCGTCGCGGCACATGTCGGGGAAGAAGCCCCGTTCGGACAAGAAGCCGTAGCCGGGATGGATCGCCTCGGCGCCGCACGCCTTGGCGATCGCAACGACGCGCTCCGCCTTCAGGTAGGACTCGGCCGCGGGTGGGGGCCCGCACGGGTAGGCTTCGTCCGCGTAGCGCACGTGGAGTGCGTCACGGTCCACGTCGGAGTAGATCGCCACCGCCTTCGTCCCGAGCTCGTGGCAGGCGCGAATGATGCGCACGGCGATCTCGCCCCGGTTTGCGATCAGGATCTTCTTGAACATGGCGGCGCCTAGACCCCGCTAGAGCGGAATGTTGCCGTGCTTCTTGGCGGGGTTCCGGTCCCGCTTGTTGGCGAGCATCTCGAGAGCCCGAATGATCTGCGGCCGCGTTTCCTCGGGCTTGATCACCGCATCGATGTAGCCCAGCTCCGCGGCCTTGTACGGATTCGCGAAGTTCTCGCGGTATTCGCCCACGAGTTCTTCTTTGCGGGCGACCGGATCCTTCGCCCGCTTGAGCTCGTCCCGAAACACGATATTCACCGCGCCGTCGGGCCCCATCACCGCAAACTCGGCGGTCGGGAAGGCGAGGGAGACATCTCCACGGATGTGCTTGCTGCTCATGACCACGTAGGCCCCGCCGTAGGCCTTGCGCGTGATGATCGTGACCTTGGGCACCGTGGCCTCGCAGAACGCGTAGAGAAGCTTTGCACCGTGCTTGATGATGCCGCCGTATTCCTGGTTGGTGCCGGGGAGGAAGCCTGGGACATCCACGAAGGTGATGATGGGGATGTTGAAGGCATCGCAAAAGCGCACGAAGCGCGCCGCCTTGGCGGAAGCGTCGATGTCGAGGCAGCCCGCCAAGAACGCCGGCTGGTTGGCGACGATCCCGGCGGCGCGGCCACCGAAGCGTGCAAAGCCGACGACGATGTTCCGTGCGTACGCCGCATGGGTCTCGAAGAACACGCCATCGTCCACCACAAGCTGGATCAGTTCCTTCACGTCGTAGGGCTTGTTCGGATTGTCCGGAACGAGGGTCCGCAGGCGCGGCTCAAGACGATGCGGGTCATCCGAAGTCGCAACGAAGGGCGGGTCCTCAAGGTTGTTCTGGGGAAGATAGGAGAGAAGGGTGCGGATGGTCTGGATGCACTCTTCTTCGGAGTTCGCCGCGAAGTCGGCAACGCCGCTGCGACCGGCGTGGGTCAGCGCCCCACCGAGCTGTTCGGCGGTGACCTCCTCGTGGGTCACGGTCTTCACGACGTCAGGACCGGTAATGAACATGTAGCTCGTGCTTTTCACCATGACGATGAAATCCGTCATCGCCGGCGAGTAGACCGCGCCGCCGGCGCACGGACCGAGAATGGCGGAGATCTGGGGGATCACACCCGAGCACAAGACATTGCGCAGGAAGACGTCGCCGTAGCCGCCGAGAGAGACCACGCCCTCCTGGATGCGGGCACCCGCACCGTCGTTGAGACCGATCACCGGAGCTCCGGTCTTCAGCGCGAGATCCATGATCTTGCAGATCTTCTCTGCGAAGGCGCCGGAGAGGCTGCCGCCGAACACCGTGAAGTCCTGGGCGAACAGGAAGACCTGGCGTCCGTCGATCTTGCCGTGCCCGGTAACGACGCCGTCTCCCAGGTACTTCTGCTCCGCCATCCCGAAGTCGGTATTGCGGTGGACCTTGAAACGGTCCGTCTCCACAAAGGTGCCGGGATCCAGCAAGAGCTCCACGCGCTCCCGAGCGGTTAGCTTCCCGGCCTGGTGCTGGCGTTCGATGCGCTCGGCGCCGCCTCCCAGAGCGGCGCGGGCGTTCATCTCATCGAGTCTCTTGATCTTTTCGTCAATCGACATGTGGAGCGTTCATCGCGCTCAGAGCTGCGTGAGCTCGCGAGCGGTCTGCTCAAGACGCACTCGATAGGACGCGAGGTCCAGCGGCTCGCGCGCCACACCGCTCTCCATCGCCGCCTTCGCCACCGCAGGTGCGACGTGGAACAGCACCCGCGGGTCGAAAGGCTTGGGAATGATGTAGCTCGGGCCGAAGTCGAACTTCTCGCCTGGATAGGCGCGCACCACGGCATCCGGGATGCCGTCCGCGCCACGGCGCGCAAGCTCGGCCAGGGCCTTCACCGCAGCATGCTTCATGGCCTCGTTGATCTTACGCGCACGCACATCGAGGGCGCCACGGAAAATGAAGGGGAAGCCGAGACAGTTGTTCACCTGGTTTGGGAAGTCCGAGCGACCGGTCGCCATGATGGCGTCCTTGCGCACCTCGGCCACCTCCTTGGGTGTGATCTCGGGGTCGGGATTCGCCATGGCAAAGATGATCGGCTGCTTCGCCATGGGGACGACCATGTCCTGCGTCACGAGCCCTGCCGACGACACGCCGATGAATGCGTCCGCGCCCTCGAGCGCCTGCTTCAGCGTTCGTAGCGGGGTCTTCCGGGCAAACTGCTGCTTGTACTTGTTCATGCCGTCTTTGCGGCCCTCGTAGATCACGCCCTTGCTGTCGACGAGAACCATGTGCTCGGGTCGCACGCCTAGATCGACGTAGAGCTTCGCGCAGGCGATGCCCGCAGCACCGGCTCCTGAGAAAACGACCTTCACGTCCCCGATCTTGCGGCCGGTGATTTGGAGCGCGTTCAGGAACGCTGCGGCCGAGATGATGGCCGTCCCGTGCTGGTCATCGTGAAACACCGGGATTCCCATGGTCTCGATCAGGGTCTCTTCGATCTCGAAGCACTCGGGCGCGCGAATGTCCTCGAGGTTGATGCCGCCGAAGGTCGGCTCGAGCAGCTGGCAGGTTCGGATCACCTCCCTCGGATCCTCGGTCGCGAGCTCGATGTCGAAGACGTCGATGTCCGCGAAGCGCTTGAAGAGCACCCCCTTGCCTTCCATCACCGGCTTGCCAGCCAGGGGACCGATGTTTCCCAAGCCGAGCACCGCCGTGCCGTTGGTCACGACCCCCACGAGGTTGCCCTTGGCCGTGTACTTGTACGCGTCCTCGGGGTCGGCTGCGATCTTGCGGCAGGGCTCGGCCACACCGGGGGTGTAGGCGAGAGAAAGGTCGGTCCCGGTAAGGGTAGGCTTGGTGGGAACGACCTTGATCTTGCCCCGGCGCCCCTCCGAGTGGTAAGCGAGCGCCTGTTCCTTCGTGATCATGCTCACTGCAAGGTCCTCTTGCGTACGGGGGCGTAACCACCCGAGCCCCCCTGGCTCCCGGGCGTGAGAGGCGCGCGAGTCTATCAGATCGCTCCCTCGCCCGAAAACGTGAGGCCCGACGCGGTCCCCCGGGTGTGGGTCTGGCCGGCACGCCCCGGGGCGGCGTCAGCCCTTCAAGAGCTCACGGGCGATCACCAGGCGCTGGATCTGGTTCGTGCCCTCGTAGATCTGCATGAGCTTGGCATCCCGCATCAGCTTCTCGACGGGATACTCCTTCGTGTAGCCGTTGCCGCCGAAGATCTGGACGGCGTCTGTGGTAATCCGCATGGCCGCATCCGTCGCGAAGCACTTCGCGAACGACGAGTGCTTGGAGGCGCGCAGGCCCCGGTCCACCATCCATGCGCTCTGTAGCGTGAGAAGGCGTGCGGCCTCGATGTCCTTCGCCATGTCGGCGAGCATGAATTGCACGGCCTGGAAGCCACCGATCGGGAAGCCGAACGCCTTGCGCTCGCGCGCGTACTTGAGCGATTCGTCGAGCGCGCGCCGCGCGATGCCAGTGGCGAGGGCGCCGATCGGCGGTCGCGTGCGATCGAGGGTACGCATGGCGATCTTGAAGCCCTCGCCTTCCTGGCCGAGGCGCTGCGCCGCAGGCACGCGGACGCCGTCGAAATGGATCACGCGGGTATCGCTCGCCCGCTGACCCATCTTGTCCTCCTTCTTCCCGATGGTGATGCCCGACGTTGTCGTCGGCACGATGAAGGCGCAGATGCCGTTGTGGCGGCTTGATCGATCGAGCGTGGCAAACACGGTGTAGAGGTCTGCAACTCCGCCATTGGTGATCCAGCACTTTGTGCCGCTCAGGAGGTAGGCGTCCCCGTCCTTCACGCACTGAAGTTGAAGGCCCGCGACGTCGGAGCCGGCCTGAGGCTCGGAGAGACAGAAAGACACAAGTTTGAAGCTCTCCGCGCAGGCCGTGAGCCACTCTTTCTTCTGTGCGCTCGTGCCCGCGATCACGATCGGCATGAGCCCGAGGTCGTTGCACATGATCGAGGTGCCCATGCCTGCGCAGCCCCACGCGATCTCCTCGGTGATGAGGCAGCTCTCGACCGCGGAGAGCCCCACGCCGCCGTACTCGCTCGGAATGCAGGTGCTCGAGAGACCGAGTTCCCAGGCTTTCTGGATGATCTCGCGGGGGAACTCTCCCGTCTCGTCGTAGTGCGCGGCGGCGGGCGCAATCTCGCTCTCGGCAAAGCGCCGGGCGGTCGCCTGTAGCGCGAGTTGCTCGTCGGTAAGTGCAAACTCCATGACGCTCCTGCCTTGCCCGGAACGCCGGGCGCAATCCCTGCGCGTCCCGTGACTCGGGGTCATATTCTTTTGGAAAACAAGGACTTGGGCGGGTTGCAACCTAGGCGATGGGCGAACCCGAGGCAACCGCTGAGCCGAGCCGCGCAGACAGGCGCTCCGCGCAGGCGATGACCTCCGGGACCACTGCCCGCAGAAGCTGTTCCTGGCCGAGGCGCATCGCGGGACCGGAGACCGAGACCGCAGCCACCAGGTGCGCCGTGCCGTCATAGACCGGCGCGGCCGCGCAGCAGACGCCCACGGCGCATTCTTCTAAGTCGAGGGCAAAGCCTTGGCTCGCCACCTCACGCAGATGCTCGTGGAGCTTTAAGTTATCGACGATCGTTGCGGGTGTGTGGGATCCAAGCCCGCCTGGGCCGGCGATCTGACGCTCGTAGGTTCCGCGCAGCGCTTCGCAGCCACAGCCCAGCAGGATCTTGCCGAGGGCGGTGCAGTGAGCGGGCGCGCGGCGGCCGATCCGTAAGCCTGCGCTCAACAGCTCATCCGGCTGCCAGCCCGCGAGATGCACGACCTCGTACTCGTTCAGCACCCCGAGATGTGCCGTTTCGCGCACTGCGTTCGACAGCTCCTCGAGCAGCGGCTGCGCTTCCCGCAGCAGGCTGCGGCTGCGAACGAAGGCGTGCCCGAGCTCCAGACAGGCGAAAGAGAGTCGATAGCGATCGCTCGCCGGCGCCTGCTCGACGTAGCCGGACTGCTCGAGCGTTGCGAGCAGTCGGAAGACGTTGTTCTTGTGCAGACCTAAGCGACGGGAGAGCTCGGTCACGCCGAGCTCTTCTTCGGAGTGGAAGGCCTGTAAGAGACTGAGCGCGTTGCTCACGGTCTGGATCGCGTAGTCACTCTTCGGCCGCT
>DAIOWK010000227.1:0-6117 GCA_036758525.1 Myxococcota bacterium | reverse complement strand
GCCCAGACCGGGGGCATTGGCATTTTGCATCGCAATCTTTCGATTGCGATGCAAAATGCCAATGCCCCCGTTCTGGGCCATGCAGATCGCGGTCTGGTGCTCGGTCACAGTATCCATGGCCGACGAGACCAGGGGCGTGTTGAGCGGGATCTCGCGGGTCAGGAACGTCCGCAGATCCGCGTCCTTGGGCAAGATATCGGAGGCGCCGGGCACGAGGAGGACGTCGTCAAACGTCAGGCCCTCGCGGATGCGGCTATCGGTCATGATGTCTGAGGAAGCTCCGGGCTTTCGTGGGACGACCGAGATGGTCGCGCAGTCTAGAGGTCGCTCTGCGAGCGGTCAACCGCATTCCGTACAAGCGGCTCAAGGCCCGTCCGCAAGAGCGCCGCGGCGTCGCGCGCGATCGCTTCGGCGAGCCGGCACGCCGCGCGGGGGGTGTCCTCGACGAGACGGCGAAAGGTGCTCCGCCGAAGCAAGAGAATGCTGCATGCGCTCTCCGCCACCGCCGAGGCCTCGCGCGGCCCCACCGCCACGAGGGACACTGCGCCTAAGGCAGTCCCTGGGCCCACGCTGCCGAGCTCGCCTGCGCGGCTGCTTTCAAGGCGCACGCGGCCTTCCACGAGAAGGACGAGCCCGCCGCCCTCCTCCTGTTCCCGGAAGAGCACGTCTCCGGGCTCCAGCTCGATCCGTTCGATCCCATCCGCCAGAAGCTCGCGCTCTTCCTCCGAGAGCTCTTCGAACAGCGCGAACCGCTTGAGGTCCATGGCACTCAAGGCAGAATCCTCGCAAGCAGACTGCGCAGCAGGAGCCGGGGTTCTTTCGCACTCTCCAGGGGAACGAGGAAGAGCGACGCCTCATCGAGCAGAGACAAGTTCTCCCGCAGCTCCTCGGGTAGCGCGCGTTCGCCTTTGCGGAGCAGCATGACGTAGAAGGTGCGCGCCCGGGGAAGCGAGCGCAGGGCGTCCGCGGCGCGTTGAATCCGCGCCGCTGCATCCGCCACCGGGGCTTCGAGCAGAAGGACCGAGCCCAGGGCGCGCTGGCCCGCGAGTCGCCAGAGTGGAGCGAGCTCGGGGGCGGCCGGCACGTGGATCAGCTCAATCCCGCATTGTGCGTCCACCGCGATCCGGCCCACGCGCTGGAGGGCGTCCTCGGAATGCGCGTCGCCGCGCTCATCCACGGCGGGGTCGAGCTGAGCACCAGGCAGGCCCCGGAAAAGTCCGAGGAAAGCGCGCATGGCCTCCCGTTGGGAGGCCAGCAGCAGGAGCTTGGCATCCGCGCCCCCGGGCCGGCCGCCGGCGCCATCCGTCCACTCGCGCAGGCGCCTGGCCTGGGCGGCGGTAAAGAGCGCTTCGCTCGGGTGCGCGGTCGTCGTGGAGGGCGTGTGACGGATTTGCACGATCCCGCGCTCGACCAGGGTTTGCAGCGTCCGCAGCACCTGGTAGTCGGGAAAAGAGCAGTGGTCGACGACCTCCTGCACCCGGCCATAGATCTCCAGGAGCAGCAGCACCTCCTGCGTCAGCGGGTGCACAATGTTCGGTAGCTCCGTGCTCTTCACCCGCAGCGAGACCTGCCCGTCAAGCGGCGGGAGCCCGCCGGCTGCGCGCTCCCACTCGTCGAGCTGGCGCATTCCCTCCATGAGGAGCGCCCGGGTGGGCGTCTGGATGCGCACGGCGACCGACACTCGGTTCTGGGTGAACGCGAAGGAACCGCCCTTCCAGGCGAGGAGTCGATAGAGCGCCTTCTCGCCCTCGACCGATCCGACACACGCTTGGACCACATTGCCGTCCTGTACGTAGAGGCGGCCCCTCTCCTCACGCCCGTCGGGGTCCCGGCGCACAAGATCAATCGTCCCGGTCTTGCGGTTTAGATGGAAGAGCTGCAAGAGGTCCGGCAGGGGGATCTGCGCGATCTTGCCCTCGACCTCACGGTCGCCCTCCCCGCTTCGCTCCATGGCCTCGATGCGCGCCTGCTGCGCGCGCATCGCGTCGACCCGCTGGAGCACCTCCTCCGCGGGGGCGGTCGGGGGCAGAAGTTCGTCTGCAAAGGCCGCCGAGCCCGCAAGCCCCGGCTCGCCCAGCACCACCAAGCGGACAGCCTGGGTGCGGGGGTTCGAGCGCAAGATCTCGGCGAGTTTGGGCGCGTCGATGAGAGGGAGCCCCTCGGGCAGGATGAGCACGTCCGGGATTTCTGCCAGCGCCGCCTCGAGCGCGGCCGCGCCGTGGCGCACAACGCGGGCGTCGTAGCCCCGGCCCACGCAGGCCTGCTCCATACGCTTTGCCCGGTCGAGATCGCCGTCAGCGATGAGAACCAGACCACCCTGTGTCGCGCGACGCCGCTTCATGGTGTCACCGGAATACCGAGATCGCGCTGAAGCTGAAAGGCCAGATGCTCGACCAGCACGCGCTCGTCGGTATGAAACACGCCCCCCTGCCCGCCATCTCCCACGCTGTCGCTCACCATCGCGTAGGCCGGGCCCTCGCCGTAGTAGACGACGAAGGCGGCTCGGGTGCCGGCGCGCCGCGGCGAAACACAGGTGAGCGGTGCGCCCGCCAGCGTCTCGCCCAATCCGTCGGCCACCAGCACGACCTCGGTGCGCGGCTGGAGCCCCCGCAGCTTTTCGAAGCCGTCACGCAAGGTCGCCGAGAGGGCCGGACCGGGGGCCAGGAAGAGCAGACCGCGCTCGCGGGGGCGACGGCCCACTTCGTCCAGCAGAAACCGCATCACCTGCTCAGGCAGCGCAGGGGGCACGGTGATGCGGCGATCGAGCAGCGCTTTCACGCTCCCGGTAAAGGTCTGGGACTTGAGTGCCAGGGCGTGAACGAGGCTCCGGCGCTCCTCGTCGATGCGTGCGTCGAGGGCACTATAGAGCGCCTCGAGCTGCGTGCCGTCGGCGGGAAAGCTCGCGGAGGCACTGAGGGCTCGCGCCGGCGAGCCCGCGGAGAGCGGGGCCAGCACGTCTCCATCCTCGAGGCCGTCCCGGATCCTGCGTTTCAGCACCGCTGCACCCAACGCGTCGGTCTCCGGGAGCAGCACGCAGAAGCGACCCTCCCCCTCGACCGCCAAGAGATCCGTCGAGCGCAGGGAGCGTCCGATCTGATTCACCACCGCCTCCAGGCGGCGGGCGAGCTCGGACTCCGAGGCGCCGCGGTGAAGCGGACCTCCCGCGTCGATCACGAGTTTCAACACCGCAAAGGTTCGGCCAAAGCGGTTCGCCTTCTGGATCTCGTTGCGGGCGACGTCGTCGAAGAAAGCCTGGGTGTAGGCGCGCGTCGCAGGGTCGCGGAAGGAGCGTCGTTCGAGGGCACGGAAGCGCAGCGCGTTCGCGACGGCCTGGGCGGCAAACTCGCCGAACTTTTGGGCGGCGGCGCGGTCGCGATCTCCGAACTCGCGCCCGTCGAGGCGATCGGTGAGACGCACGACTCCGACCATGCGGGCGGCATGTCGAAGGGGTACGTAGAGGGCGACACCGCCGGCCCGCCCGCGCGTCGGTGCCAGCGCCGCCCCGCCTTCGAGCGCGGGAAGCTCGGCCAGCTGTCCCTCGATCGCGAGCTCCTCAGGTTCCTCGTCGACGCGAACCAAGCCGCGCACGGCACCCAGGCGCAGCCGCCCGCTCTCGTCGTCTCGGGTGACCCAGAGGACCCCGCCCTGGGCGCGCGTCTCGAGGCACAGGCCCTCGACGATCCGCTCGCACAAAGGCTCCAGGGCCAGGGTCGAGAAAAGACCCATGGCGCGTTCGAACAGCGAGAGAACGCCCATGTATTCGAGGTTCTCCGCCATGAGGCGGGCGTGCTCCTCGCGCAGCCTGCGCCGCTGCAGCAGGCCTTCGAGGGAGCGACACAGCGAGATGCGATCGATCGGCTTGAGCTGGTAGTCGGTTGCGCCAAGCTTCATCGCCTCGACGGCTGTCTTCACGTCGCCGACGCCGGTCACCACCACGATCTCTTGGTCGGGGACGCGCTCTTTGATGCGCTGCACCAGGACGCTCCCGTCCATGCCGGGCATCACGAGGTCGGTCACCACGACGTCGAAGCGCTCCCGCTCGAGGCGCTCGAGCGCTTCCTCACCCGTGCTGGCGGTGACGACCTCGTAGCCCTCCTGGGCGAGGAGATCCTCGATGAAGGAGCGGAAGTAGAGTTGGTCGTCGACGGCGAGGACTCGCGCCTTGGCCATGACTCCCCCCCGACGTTCGCCTTAGCCGCTCGTCATCGGGAACCAATTCCCGAGTACGGTTAGGCTCTTACCGGCCAATCTTGCGACAGCGCTTCCGGTCCCTACCGGGGGTGCCGCGCCGCCGCTCTCTTCCATCGGCGAGCGGTGGTCGTTCCTTCAGTCGGGGAGCGCGGAGCGGGGCTCGGCGAGCAGGGAGTGGGGTGTCGCCTCGACGATCTGAACGGCGACGAAGCTCCCCGGGACCCAGTCCCCGGCTGATTCCGGGGTGAGGTTCACGACGCGGTGGTAGGGGTCGCGGCCGCTCAGTTGGCCGCCCCGGCGGCTCTCGCCTTCGAGCAAGATCTCCGTGCGCGTCCCCACGCGGGCGCGATGGGCGGCCAGGGTCAGGCTTCTTTGCAGGTCTTGGAGGGCTTCCAGGCGGGCCTGCTTTACCGGCTCAGGGACTCCTTGCGTGTCCTCAAGCGCCGCGGCGGGAGTGCCGGGACGCGGCGAGTACTTGAAGGAGTAGCTGTCCACGAAGCCCACCTCCCGCACCAGGCTCAAGGTGTCTTCGAAGTCCTGGTCTCTCTCGCCCGGGAAGCCGACGATGAGATCGGTGGTCAGGGCCAGATCCGCCCGTGCCCCGCGCAGCTCGTCCACCAGCCGCAGATAGTCGGCGCGACAGTAACGCCTGCGCATGGTGCGCAAGACAGCATCGGAGCCGCTCTGCACGGGAAGATGGACATGGGGGCAGAGCGCTTCGAGCTCGCCATGGGCGGCAACGAGCTCCGGTTCGAAGAAGAGGGGGTGCGGGCTCGTGTAGCGGATGCGGGAGACCCCGGGGAGGCTCGCGAGCCGTCGCAGGAGCTGCGCAAAGGGGAGCGTGCCCGCCGCCTCGGCGCCTCCGCGCCGTGCGTCGTGGCGACCATAGGCATTCACGGTTTGCCCGAGCAGCACGAGCTCGCGTACGCCGCTCTTTGTGAGGGTCTCGGCTTCGCGAAGGATCGCCTCGGCAGGCCGGCTGATCTCGCGCCCGCGCGTCGTCGGCACGATGCAGAAGCTGCAGAACATGTCGCAGCCCTCCATCACCGTGAGATAGGCGCGGCCCGGGTTCTTGCGGGAGAGCTCGGGATGGGCCACGGGCAGCTCGAAGCGGTCGAGGCTGCGCCGCTCCTCGGTGCGTGCTGTCCTCTGACCCTCGCCCGCTGCGAGCGCAAGCGCGGGGACAAGGCGCAGGTTATGGGTGCCGAACACGAAGTCGACCTGTGGGAAGCGCAGGAGCAGGGCATCGCCCTCCTGCTGGGCGACGCAGCCGCCCACCCCTAGCACGCGGCCTGGGAGCGCCTCCTTCCATGAGCGCAGAACGCCCAGGTCGCTATAGAGCCGGTGCTCGGCCTTCTCGCGGATGGAACAGGTATTCACGATCAGGAGATCCGCGTCCTCGGGGTCTTGGGCGGCCGCATACCCATGATGGAGCAGCAGGTTCTCGACCTTCTCGGTGTCGTGGACGTTCATCTGGCAGCCGAAAGTGCGGACCCAAAAGCGCCGGGGTCGAGGGCCCGGGGCCGCGCCTTCTCTCAGTTCAACGAGCGACTCCACTTCGCACCCTTAACCCATGACCAGAAAAGGACTTTTATGAACTTCACGATCGGGCCACAAATCTCGTTTGACAAAGCTATTATGGCGCGGGCATAATGCGTCTTGTTCGGCCCGCCTCAGCAGATGCCCGGTCAGGTTAGCGCCGAACCGAGGAGGTTTGAGACGATTCTTTCAGGTTATGGAGCGGCGGTGGATTAGACATTTCTGACCGAAATGTCCAACCTCTCACCCCCCATCATCTATCCACCGCCCTCCGCCCTGTCACGCCCCGCCCGGCACCGTCCGTGGCGGGGCGTTTCATTTGTGCGCCCGGCATGGGCGCTGACTTGGAGGTGTGAGTCCTCCCGGGAGCTGGTCACAGCGACCGAA
>DAIOWK010000226.1:0-6143 GCA_036758525.1 Myxococcota bacterium | reverse complement strand
TCGAGAGACCGCACGCTATTCCGTTTTCAAAGATCGAAACGAAGCCCGTCAGAGCCTGTGTCGAGCTCTCAAGGGCGAAAATACGCTTTCAGATGACCCGCCGGGAGTGGACTTCCCGACGGGGGATGCGAATCTACGCGAGCACCCCTGCGGCGTCAAGAGCGGTCGGGGCGGGTGCCTGATGATCCCTCCGGGGAATCCGCTATTCCACGCAATCGCACCCGTGCAAACCGTCGACCGACTCGCAGTCGATAGGCGCCTGGAGAGAGACGAGCGTTGCCGTCACGGACCACCTCGCCATCGAGGCGCACCGCGCCCTGTGCGACGAGGCGGCGCGCCTCCGCATTCGACGGGATCTGAAGCGCGCTGCGCAGGAGCTCGAGGAGCCTCATCCCGCCGTCGGGGCCCACGGAGAGTGCGATCTCGGGCGCATCCTCCGGCTCCTCTTTGCGCTGGATCACTCGCCGGAACTGCTCTCCGGCTCTCTCCGCGGCCTCTCGGCCGTGGAACCGCTCGACGATGCGGAAGGCCAACGTGTGCTTGAGCGCCAAGGGATCCCCCCCTCCTCGGCGAACCTCGGCGGCACCCGCATCGAGATCCCCCCAGCGCCCAAAGCCAAGCAGCCCGAGGTAGTCGAGCATGAGCGTGTCGGAGATGCTCATGAGTCGCCCATACATTTCCGCCGGCGGATCGGTGATACCGATCGTATTGCCCAGGCTCTTGGACATCTTCTCCCGCCCGTCGATTCCCACGAGGAGGGAGTGCGTGAGCACCACCTGCGGCGGCTGTCCATAGTCGCGTTGGATCTCGCGGCCCACCAGGAGGTTGAACAGCTGGTCCGTGCCGCCAATCTCGACATCCGCGCGAAGGGCCACGGAATCGTAAGCCTGAACGAGGGGATAGAGCAGCTCGTGGAGAGCGATGGACTCCCCGGCGGCGTAGCGCTTGGCGAAGTCGTCGCGCTCGAGCAGGCGCGCAACGCTGTAGTGCGAGCACAGCCTCACAAAGTCCGCTGGACCCATGGGGTCCATCCACTCGCCGTTGTAGCGGATCGAAGCGCGCTCGACGTCGAGGATCCGTCGTACCTGATCCACGTAGGTCTCCGCATTGCGTCGCACTTCGTCCTGCGCGAGTGCAGGCCGGGTCTTCTTCTTGCCCGTGGGATCCCCAATGCGGGCCGTAAAGTCCCCGATCAAGAAGATCGGCAGATGGCCGAGCTCCTGGAAATTCCGAAGCTTTTCCAGCACCACCGTGTGTCCGAGATGGAGATCCGGGGCCGACGGATCCATGCCGAGCTTGACGCGCAGGGGACGTGAAGAACGGATCGACTCCGCCAGTCGCGCGCGCAGCTCCGTCTCGTTCACGAGCTCCTGGGTGCCGGTACGGATCACGGCGAGCTGTCGCTCGACCTCGGCTTCCAGAGCGGCCTCTTTCATTTTCCTCGCCCCGCGGCACTCGCTCGGCGCGCCGCTCGCTCGGTCACGATCCAATCCACACAACGATCGGTCGGCCCGCTGGGTACCGACTCCACAACTTGCCGTTCGTACGCGTAGCCGATCAAGAGCGGACCAGGCCGGTCAGTACACGGGAAGGTGCGGTCAAACCACCCCGCACCTCGCCCCAGCCGATGACCCGCGGCGTCGAACGCGAGCCCTGGGACGATCACGAGGTCGCCCTCCTCGAGGGGTACCGGGATCCCGGCGGGGGGTTCCCGGACACCGTAGCGCCCGAGCGCTAGCTCTTCCCAGCGCGCAGCCGCGATGAACTCGAGCACCCGGCGCTCGGGATTGATCCGTGGGAACAGCGCAGCCTTCCCGGCGGCGCGTACCGCCGTAAAGAGAGGCTGGGTCCCGAGCTCATTTGGCAGTGCGGCGTAGAGCGCGACACGGCGCGCCTTGGCGTATTCGCTGAGCGCCACAAGACGGGCGGCGGCCGCACGCGTAGCGGCCTCGGCCCATTCGGGGTCCGGCTCGCCGAGCCGTGCCCGCATGCGCTCTCGCAAGGTGCGCTTTGCGGCTTCGAGATCGACGGCGGCGCCGCGGCTCAGTGCGGGCCGAAGGTGTGTTTGCCCGCCGACTCCGCGATTGCGATCAGCGCCTTCATGCGCTTGGGATCGACCCACTCCGCTCCATCCGGCGGCGTCGCGACCGCAGCCCCGCGGGCTGCGAGCAGGTCGTTGGCGAGGTTTAGGGAGGCGAGAATCGCAAGATCGAGCGTGTCCACGGTGCGGGTCCGCTCCCGGATCTTCGCCATGGTCTCATCGACGAACGAAGCCACGCGCTGAATCGACGCTTCGTCCGCGTCACTGCGAATCCGGTACTCCTGACCGAGGATGCGGACCAGGACGGATCTTTTTGCGGCCATTACTCCCCGGCGGAGCCGAGCTCGACGTCGAGCTGGTCCATCTGGGCGAGCAGATCGTCAATCCGCTTCGCCACGTCGCGTCGACGCTGGTTTAGCTCAAGCGTCTCCGCTTCGAGGGCACGGATCCGCCGGTCACGCTCGTCCACCGCCCGGCGCAGCGCCTCGTTGTCTTTGAGCGCCCGCTTGTGCTGGTCGGCAAGCGCGACCACGGCGGCTTCGAGCCGGTCAAAGTCCTGCACGCGCTCAGACTGGTCCGGAATCGGCGTCCCTCCTCCCACCACGCCGCGATCCTACAAAGCGTCGGTGAAAACCGTCAAGCACGTTCGTGGGGATCTTGCAGGGATCGCGGCGAGCCACGGGCTGCTTTTAGACGTGCGCATTGCGCGATTGGAGGCGTGATTCGCCCCTCAGGTAACGGTCGACGGCACGCGCCGCTTCCCGTCCCTCCCAGAGCGCCCAAACCACGAGAGACTGCCCACGCCGTACATCTCCGGCCGCGAACACCCCCGCCTCGCTGGTGGCAAACTCCCGGGTATCGGCTGCGACATTGCCGCGGGGGTCGAGACGGACGCCCAGGTCTGCGAGTACCCCCTGCTGCACGGGACTCACGAAGCCCATGGCAAGCAGCACGAGATCGCACGGCAGCTCGAACTCGCTACCCGGGATCTCCTCCATGGCCCTGCGGCCTGTGGCGTCGGGTGCGCCGAGCCGGACCCGCAGGGCCTCGAGCTTCTCGACGTTGCCTCGCGATCCCACAAACCGCTTGGTCAGGATGCCGAAGTCCCGCCCGCCGCCCTCCTCATGGGAACTCGAGCTCCGGAACATGTTTGGCCAAAGGGGCCACGGGGTGGAGGACGAGCGTGAGTCGGGGGGGCGCTCGAGGAGCTCGAGCGACGTCACCGACTTGGCGCCCTGTCGGTGAGAGGTTCCGACGCAGTCGGAGCCCGTATCGCCGCCGCCCAGAATCACCACGTGCTTGCCTGAAGCGAGAATCGGCTCTGCGGAGTCGACCCCATCCCCGGCGCCACGGCGATTCTGCTGGGTCAGGAACTCCATCGCGAAGTGGATGCCGTGGAGCTCGCGCCCGGGAATCGGGAGGTCCCGCGGAAGCTCGCAGCCGACGGCAAGAAGCACGGCATCGAAGCCGCGGCGCAGCTCCCGGGACGAGAGGTCCTTGCCCACGTGGACTCCCGTCTGGAAGAGCACCCCCTCCTCCCGCATCTGCTCGATGCGGCGATCGATGATCCATTTCTCGAGCTTGAAATCCGGGATGCCGTAGCGCAGCAGGCCGCCTACGCGCTCGGCCTTCTCGAACACCGTGACCGTGTGGCCAGCCCGGCTGAGCTGTTGTGCGGCGGCCAGGCCGGCGGGCCCAGAGCCCACCACGGCAACCGAGCGTCCCGAGCGCTGCTCGGGTTTAATCGCGCGAACGAAACCCTCCTCCCAGCCGCGGCGGATGATCTCCCACTCGATCTGCTTGATCGTGACGGGGTCGTCATTGATGCCAAGCACGCACGCCGCCTCGCAGGGGGCGGGGCACACGAGTCCGGTGAACTCTGGGAAATTGTTTGTCGAGTGCAGGCGCAAGAGGGCGTCTTCCCACTTGCCGCGGTAGATGAGATCGTTCCAATCGGGGATCACGTTGCCCAGGGGGCAGCCGCTGTTGCAGAAGGGCACCCCGCAGTCCATGCAGCGCGCCGCTTGGACCCGGACCTTCTCCTCGGGCAGGTTGCCCTGCACCTCGTGCCAGTCTCGAAGGCGCTCGGCCACAGGACGCATGGGAGTCGGCTCCCGGCGATACTCCACAAATCCTGTCGGCTTACCCATTTCCACTTCCTGCCTGGATCCGGTCCGCCAGCGCCCGCCGATAGTCCCGCGGAAAGACCTTCACGAACTTCGGCGCGAGGCTCGCCCATTTTCGCAGAACCTCGTCCGCGCGTTTGCTGCGGGTGTACTGAAAGTGCCGCCGCAGCGAGCGCAGGATGGTCTCCTCGTCCTCTTTGGTGATCTCCTCGAGATCCACCATGCCAGGATTGCAGCGACGAGGAAAGTCTCCGTCCTCGTCCAGCACGTAAGCGATGCCGCCGCTCATCCCGGCGGCAAAGTTGCGGCCGGTCGGACCCAAGATCACGACACGCCCGCCGGTCATATACTCGCAGCCGTGATCCCCCACCCCTTCGACCACGGCGTGCGCCCCGCTATTGCGCACGGCGAAGCGCTCACCGGCCAGGCCATTGAAGTAAGCCTCGCCAGAGGTGGCTCCGTAGAGCACCACGTTCCCTACGATGATGTTTTCTTGGGCTGCGTAGGGCGCACCGCTCGGGACACGCACCACGATCTTTCCACCTGAGAGGCCTTTGCCGCAGTAGTCGTTGGCCTCGCCTTCGATGGAGAGCGTGATGCCCTTGGGCAAGAATGCCCCGAAGCTCTGACCTGCGGAGCCGCTGAAATGGATGCGGATCGTGTCCTCGGGAAGGCCGTCGCAACCGTAGCGCCGTGAGACCAGGGAACCGAGCATCGTGCCCACGGTCCGGTTCACGTTGCGGATCGGCATTTGCAGCTCGACCGCCTCGCCCCGCTCGAGCGCCGGCTTTGCCAAGTCGATCAGCATGTGGTCGAGGGCACGGGCAAGACCATGGTCTTGGGCCTGGATGCAGCGCGTCGCATGGGAGACCTCGGGCTTTCGCAAGAGCGCCGAGAAGTCGAGTCCCCGGGCCTTCCAGTGGTCGAGCGCGGGCTGCGCCTCGAGCAGGTCCGAGCGGCCGATGGCCTCATCGAGGGTGCGCAGTCCGAGCTTGGCGAGGATTTCGCGCACCTCTTCTGCCACGAAGAAGAAGAACCGGACCGCATGCTCAGGCAGACCCGCAAAGCGCTTTCGCAGCTCCGGATTCTGCGTGGCGATGCCGACCGGACAGGTGTTCAAGTGACACACGCGCATGAGAATGCAGCCAAGAGCAACCAGCGGGGCCGTCGAGAAGCCGAACTCGTCCGCTCCGAGGAGCGCACCCACCACCACGTCTCGGCCCGTCTTGAGGCCCCCGTCCACCCGGAAGCGGATGCGCCCCCGCAGATCGTTTAGCACGAGCGTCTGTTCCGTCTCGGCAAGGCCAATCTCCCAGGGCGCCCCCGCCGACTTGATTGACGTGAGGGGCGAGGCACCAGTGCCGCCGTCGTGGCCGCTAATCAGCACGCCGTCCGCTTTGGCCTTCGAAACCCCCGCTGCGACCGTGCCCACACCGCTCTCGGCCACGAGCTTGACGGAGACGCGCCCTTGCGGGTTCGCGTTCTTGAGATCGTGGATCAGCTGGGCCAGGTCCTCGATCGAGTAGATGTCGTGATGGGGGGGCGGCGAGATCAGCCCGACCCCGGGTGTCGAGTGGCGGATCTTCCCGATGTACTCATCAATCTTGTGGCCCGGAAGCTGGCCGCCCTCCCCGGGCTTTGCGCCCTGGGCCATTTTGATTTGCATCTCGTCGGAGTTGACCAGATACCAGCTCGTGACCCCGAATCGACCCGAGGCCACTTGCTTAATCGCGCTGCGGCGCAAGTCCCCGTTCGGATCCGGCGCAAAGCGCACGGGATCCTCGCCCCCTTCGCCAGTGTTGCTCTTGCCTCCGAGGCGGTTCATGGCGATGGCGAGCGTCTCGTGCGCTTCCCGTGAAATCGAGCCGAGGGACATCGCCCCCGTGCAGAAACGCCGGACGATCGCCGAGGCAGACTCCACCTCTTCGAGCGGAAGGGGCTGGTCTGCGAACTTGAAGCGGAAAAGTCCCCGGAGC
>DAIOWK010000225.1:0-6182 GCA_036758525.1 Myxococcota bacterium | reverse complement strand
GTGCCCTGCGAGGTTGCCGCTGTCCACCGACGACACGTACTTGGGATCAAGCGGTCGCAGGCTGCGTGTGTCGTACCAATTGTAGAAGTGTCCCCGGAAGCGCTCGAGGCCGTCCATCGTGTCGAGCGTCGCCTCGAGCCGCTCCGCAGCGTCTACCGTTCCGAGCCATCCGAAGTCGCGGGCGCAGACCACGGACAGCAGATAGAGACCGAGGTTCGTGGGAGACGTCCGGTGAGCGACGACCGGCTTCGGGTCTTCCTGGAAGTTATCCGGCGGAAGCCGGTGATCCTCCGCGGTGACGAAGGTCTCAAAGAACCGCCACGTGCGGCGGGCGATCGAGCGCAGCGCTCGCTCGTCCGGGGCGGAGACGGGGTGGGGACCCACGACGGGCGGCGGGAGACTGGCCCACCGAGCGAGTGCGGGAGACAGCACCCACAGAACGACGAACGGAGCGGCGACGAGGCCCGCCCCGCGTCCCTCGCAGGCGACGAGGAGCGTGGCGGCGGCGGCAAGCGCGACGCCACCCGCCATCCGCTGGTAGAAGCCACGGAGATCCAATCGGGGACCGATGTTCGACTGAGCAGCCGTCATCCACTCGAGTAGCCGCCGCCGGCTCACGCAGACGCGCCACAGCGTACGCGCAATCGCGTCGGTCATCAGCCAGGCCTGATGCGCGAGGAACGAGACCCCGAACGCGATCTGGGACAAAGCCAGCGCGAGGTCCTCACCCACGGAGCGCAGATGGCTCCGCTTCGAGATTCCGGTGCGTCGCGGCACGATCCCGACGAGCAACGGCAGGAGCGCGGGGAGCGCGAGGGTCGAGAGAAGGAAGGCGGTCCACCGCTCGGCGGCCGCAAGGGGCAGCGTCCATCCGGCTGCCAGCGCAAGGAAGGTGACCGGGGCGAGCAGCGTCCGGCGCAGATTGTCGATCATCTTCCAACGGCCGACGCCTGGGATCGCGGGCCGGCACGGCCGCGCGTCCGAGAGACGCGAGTCGGAGCGACGCCCGAGGATCCACGGAAGCAGCTGCCAGTCTCCTCGCGCCCAGCGATGCTGCCGGGCCGCCGCGACGTCGTAACGGGAGGGGTATTCCTCGATCAGCTCGACATCGGACACCAGTCCCGCTCGAGCGAAGATCCCCTCCAGAAGGTCGTGGCTGAGGAGCGTCCTCTCGGGCACCTGGCCTTCGAGCGAGGCCGCGAAGGCGTCCACGTCGTAGATCCCTTTCCCGCTGTACGAGCCCTCCTCGAAGAGGTCCTGGTATACGTCTGAGACTGCGAATGCATAGGGATCGATGCCCCCTGGGCCCGAGAAGACACGCTGGAAGAGCGATCCCTCGCGGCCTATCGGCAGGGAGGGCATGACACGCGGCTGGAGCACGGCATGGCCCTCCACCACGCGGCCGCTGGCGACGTCGAATCGCGGAACATTCAGTAGATGGGCCATCTTTCCCACAAGGCGTCGCGCGGCGCCGCGCGGGAGACGCGTATCGGCATCGAGGGTAATCACGTAGCGGACCCCGCCAGGCACGGCGGGAGGTCCGCCACCAACCCCGAGGAAGGTCGTGTCCGTCGCGCCGCGAAGCCACCGATTCAGCTCGTACAGCTTCCCGCGCTTGCGCTCCCACCCTATCCACTTCCCCTCTCCCTCGTTCCAGGTCCGTCGCCGGTGGAGGAGGAGAAATCGATCACCGTCGGGTGCCGCTCCGTGACGCTGGTTCAAGCGCGCGATTCCCGCGGCGGCCGCGCCGAGGAGCTCGTCGTCGTCTTGCGCGCTCTCCGTTGCGGAGTCCGTCCAGTCCGAGAGCAGAGCCAACCGCAGATCGTCGTCGGGGCTCGCGAGGAAGTGGACTTCGAGACGCTCGATCTGCTCCTCGATCTCCGCGCGCGTCGTGAGCAGAGTGGGCACGACGACCATCGTTCGCAGGTGGCGCGGCACTCCTTCTCGGAGCTCCAGACCGGGGAGTGCAACCGGGCCGAACCAGGTTGTGACGATGCGGTTCACGAGGGCCAGGGCTGCCTCCGAGGCGGGGACGATGGCAAGGAGCCCGAGGAGGAAGAGCGTCGTTCCGTCGACGCCGGCTCGCGTCATCGCGACGAGCGGTATAGCCAGCATTCCGGCGCTGAGAGCCGCAATCGTCCCGAGATAGCCAGGGAGGCCCGCAGCCACGACGGCGCGAATAGGCCTGTGACGGATGGGAACGCGGAACCCGAGCTCCCTCTCGAAGACACGACGCCCGCTCGAGACGAGGTAGTAGCCGGGGTCCTGCTCACGGCGCACGCTCCCGTCGTGCGTCGGCTCGCATGCGGCGCGCTCCGTCGCCCCGATCGCGCGGCGGGCCACCTCGAGCTCCGAGTGCTTTGAGCCTCGAGCAAGCTCCTCGATCGCGTGCCGATAGCGGTCCCGCGTGGGGAAGTCTAGGTCGCTGAAGTCGCTGGCTTCGCGGAGCGCCGCATCCACGAGACTGACGCTCTCGAAGAGCTCCGCCCAATCGACCGCGGACATGAGGCGCATGCTCGTGATCACATTGCGGACCGTCACGTTCATCGCGGCTTGCCGCTGATGCTCCTCTCGCACGAGCTCATCGGAGTTCGTTCCCTGGGCGGCGAGGCGTTCGTCCAGCCACTGCAGGGCCGGGGTCACCGTCGGATCCTGATCGCGCAGGCGCTGGACGAGCTGCACCACGAACTCTCTCGAAAGAGACCTCTCGTCGAAGCGCCGCAGGGCCGTCTTGGCACGTTCCCCTTCTTTGCCGACGCCCAGCAACCGAGCGACCAGTGCATCCGCCTCCTGGCGAGCTGCGCGGCTGTGGACGATCCGCTCGGACGCGCGCCGAATGTTCTCGACCAGCACAATGCGGAGCGTGATCGCGACCGCCCAGAGCTCGCCGATCGTTAGCGGCTGCACGCGCTGGTAGGCGCGCACAAATCGGCAGAGCATCTGTGGGTCGAACCGGCTGTCAGTGTGGGCAACGAAGGCCCAGACGAGACCGAAGACGCGCGGGTAACCCGCCAGAGGCCCTTCCGCAAGCTTCGGCAGCTGACGGTAGTAGGCGCGGGGAAGATCGTCTCGAATCTCGCGGATTTGCTCTTCCACGACGTGGAAGTTGTCAACCAGCCACTCGGCCGCCGGGGTGATGGCGTGCTCCTCCCGGATCGCCTCGCCGATCGCGCGATAGGCGCCGAGCAGCACCCGGTCGTTGTCACGGAGCCGCGTGACCAGAGGCCGGCCGCGGGTAGGCCTCGTTGTCACGTGCTGAGCGGCCGCAAGGCTCTCGCCATGCTGCTCGAGGCGCTCGATGCTGAAGAGCTCCGCGCGAATCGGCTCTTCGGTCTCGCCATGAAAAGCCGCCGACGGACCCTTCGGGGCGCGACGAATGGAGTACTTCAGCGTGGCTCGAGACTCGATCTATTGGTCGTCCACCAGGCATCTCCAACGACTGCCAGGAGCCGACAGGGAATGGCTCCCGTTGTTGAAGCCGTGGGCACCCCCGAAGTCGTGATAGTTCTGACGCTCGTTGTCGAACTCCTCCAGCGCAGAGGACCTGTCGCTGGATGCAAAGTGCGTGTACCTGCTGTCCACGCTGCTTCCCCCACGGTCAAGTATCGGATTGCCCGGAGGGCCGCTGCGGGTGCCGTTGAAGACCGGACGTGGCGTGGGTGGAAGGCGCAAACCGTTTGCATCGAGTAGGCGTTCCGTACCCAACCGTGTAGGCGGTGGTTCACGTCGGCGTCCAAGCAGAGGATCTGGAACGCCCCCCATTCAAGCAATAGTCGCTGGGCGACGTCTCGTTTACCATCGCGTCGATCACGTCGTCGGTGAGCGCGTAGAACCCTCTCATCTCGAGCGACACCATCGGATATCTCGCCAGACCGGACAGACACCGTTACGCTCGTGTGGGTCCGCAGCCGAGTGGAGTTTCTCACACCGGGCACAGCTCACTAGGAGCGAGCCGTCGCGCGCATTTCTTCGGTCTGAGAAAGATGAACTCCCCGCCCTCCTTTTTTGCATGCTTCCCTCGTGTGCGTACCGCCGGAAGCGCGCGGAAAATCGACGTGTGCAAGCAAGATGGTTTTCCGCGCTAGGCTAGTCATGCACAGTGAGCAGTCCTTGGTTTTTCGGATGGAGGCGGGATGAAGCCAACTGCTTACAGGTCTATCTCGGTGCCGAGCGAATGATGCGAAGCTTACAGCACCCGTCGTCTTCCTACAAGAAAATCCGCCGTAGAGCTCCGCCGTAGACGCTCGCGCTCAAGTCCTAACCTTTGGGTGTCTACCGCGCGCCCCAGGGGCGATGCATTTCTAAAGACGAGGTCACGAATCTTCGCTTCGATTGGTGGCCTTCTGAGCTTCGACTCGACGAACGCGGACATGGCGGCAGTCCTCGATCTCTGGGGGCGGACGTGAACGGTCGCACGCTTCGCCGCGACGATCCTGTGGCCAGCAGGGGCACGCTAAGGGAGCACTTCCTCGTCCCCGTTAGCGGCTGTCGGGAACTCGATTCACAAGCGAGCGCGGTCGCGCGGCGTCTTTCCCATGCTTCGGTGGCGCCCGCCTGCGAGTTCGAGGTCCAGCTTCGGTCTACGTTCATTCGCCTCGAGAGCTGCGGCGGGCGTGGAGCCGGTGAAGAGCACGTCCGACGTGACGCTGAGCCTGTGGGCACGCTGGCGAACTCGACATACCTTGGCGGGGCTCCTGGGGTTTAACTACCTGCGCAGATGACATCCGCCATCGAACGGAGCAGCTATGAGTGACAAGTCACCCAGGCCGAAACAGCGCAGCCAGAAGCAGAAGAACATCGCCAAGGCAAAAGGTCGCGATCCAGGCGAAATCCAAGCAGGACAGGCAAGGCGAAGCCCAGCAGGCTCCGGCGAAGGGCAAGAAATAGCTCCACAAAACCAAAAGGCGGGTTCGCCGTCCTGCCTCCTTGACCGACGGTGCGCTTCACGAATCGTGGCCACATCAGATTAGATCGATCCATTCCTCCAACCAGAACCCTGGCGCACCATTCAGCGCGTACAACGAACGATCCTCGGGGCCGCAGCGATAGCCCGTGACGCTCGCCTCGCGGCCCGCCCAGAGCATCTGGCCCGGCTCCGGCCGGAGGTCTGCCGGCAAGCGGAGCGCCGCATTGAGAATCGCCCTATCAGCGATTCGAACTCGCGAGCCGACATGGACTTGCTTCATCTCGTTCCGGAACGTCGCCTCCTCTTGTCGTCTCCGGACCGAGAAGCTCTTCCGCCAAGAGCCGGGGTCCGTTTCCTTTTAACGGCGCTGCAGGGTTCCCGTCGACGAGGACCAAGACAGGGCGCGGCGTTACGCTTCCGTCCGACCAGGGTCGGAGAGCTCAGCCACTGCCTTCTGGAGGTCGGCATCGAGCGCCCCGACCTCTTGGAGGAGCGCCTTCACCCTTTCGTCGTCCATGACCTGCGGAGGCCTCCCGTCGGGAAGCGGCCCCTTCGCCAGCTCGTACACGCGCGTACCCAGCTCGGCGCATTTCTTGAGGAGGGTCCGCTCGAGGCGCGCCTTCTCCATCCGAACCTTGGCTGCGTCTCCCAACTCCTCAAAGGTACCGACGACCCGCTCGGTGACCCGATGGCCTCCCTCGACGAGCCGGTCGAAGGTGTTCCGGAACCGGCCCCAGAGGCTGTCGGGGTGGGTCTCCCGAAGCATCGAAGCGAGGCGGTCGTAGCCCTCTTGGAGCTCGGTGATGCTGTCACGAACTACGTCCAGGACGCCGGCGAGCGCATCCTCGGACTCCCGAGTCAGCTGCTTCGCGTTGGACTCGAGGTGGTTCCAACGCTTCTCCAGATCGTCCCAGAGTTCCCGCACCTCCATGCGGCCGAGGTGGGCCTTCAGGCGCAGCTCGTCGCGCATGCGTCGGAGCTCGTCGATCTCACGGTGCAGAGTGTCATAGTCATCGCTCATGAGTTCTCTCCCTTCGTGTGCGGGGATCGAGCGCGCTTGACCCACGCATCGATTCGCACTTTGCTCGAGACATTCTTGCTCATCGCGTTCTCGCTCCAGAGTCGCCGATCCCTCCATCTTTACGCAGCTCGGATCCGGGATCGTCCTTCCGGATCGGGAGCTCGGAAAGGCGGGGTGAATGCGCTTCCGCCTCACGCTGTCCCTCGCGCACCTCGGCCCAAAAGCGCGTGCGCGCTTCGGCCGTCCGGCGCTCGC